>CATLTV010000005.1 GCA_950059285.1 uncultured Pseudomonadota bacterium
CAACCTCGCCTCACCACGCGCTTTTATTTTAATCTGCGTTGTGAAACTAGAAGCGGAAGTTCAAGCCCACGTTGGCATCAAGGTTGATGCTGGTCTGGTCGAGCGTGAGGAACATCAGGTAAGTATCCGCCACAATCTCCACGACGCTACCAAGAGGTACGGTGACACCGCCACCAAGGCCGAAGTGTCCCCAACCCGTACGCACAGTGTCGCGAACAAGGCAGTACTGGACGTTGTTGCCTGCGGAGTCCTGACCATTGGCAAGTGTTTTACCTGCACATTCCTGGTTATCCTGACCGTTGGAAAGCAGAGCGTTTTCCTTCAATTGGACCCAGTGGCGCACGCGCCCAACGCCGAAACCAACGCTTGAATAGAATCGTGTGGCCTTGGGGTCTTTGTTGGAGAAGAAGTAACGATACTTCAGACCCAACAAGCAATCACCAGAGAGACCAAGACCAAGACACTCTTCACGTGTGGAGGGGAAGGAGCCTGTCTTTTGCTCCTCTGGCACGAGTGAGAAGTCCTGGGGTGGAGAGAACTGCCAGCGCGCATAGAGGCCAAGGCGCATGGAGGAGTTAATCACCCAGCCAAGATCGACCATGGCATGACCGATTGTTGCCGCGACACCAGGATTCACAGAGCGGGGCTCTGTACCTGAGACAGGGCGGGCAGTGGGTGTACCACCAGGCAGGAAGCCAAGGCCAGAACCACCTGCAAGCATCAAGTACACGTAATCTTTTTCTGTGGGAGTCTCGGGTTCGACAGGATCGATATCAATGTCTCCACCGCCGCCACCGCCATCACCCTTGTCGGTGGTGACATCGCCGCCGCCACGAACAAGAACCTCAATGGGTTCATCCTTGCTACCCACGCCTGCGATGACGTTGCCAGCGCGGTCGAGGGCTTCGATGTAATAGTCAAGCTGGCTTGTGGTGACGAGATCCTGGGGGATAGTACCCGCAAACGCAGTCGCGCTTGTGGGAGACATCTCGGTGCTCTGGAAGGACTCTTCACCAAAGCGTCTGTGATGCACAAACATGCGGAAAACAGGAATATTTTCAGAAACTTGCACATCAATCGTCAGGGGTTGCTTGCCCTGAGCGCTGATCAACTTGGTGTGTTGGAAACCATCCACATCAGGCACATCAGAGACATTCTCTGGAGGCTTGGCTTTCTTGCGTGCACCTTCAAAGATGGCTGCAAGTTCAGGGGTTTCGTAGACGGGGTTGAGCACGATCTTGGGGTAAGCTTCGATCGCAGCGATGAATGCTTGCTCGGTGCTTGCCTCGTCGCGGTCGCGAGCAAAACGCACAATGCCAAGCATCACAAAGACCTTGGCGAGCGGCTCACCAGAGATGCCTTTGGAGGCAGCGAGCGCGACAGCTTCTTCAAGCTTTTCTTCTGCTTCATCAAGCATCACCAGGTCGTAATCCTCCATGGCACCTTCAAGCAGGGACTTCATCTTGGCTTCCTGAGCATAGACATGCTGTACAGGAGTGGCGATCGTCAGAGCGCCAAAGCCTACTGAGGCGAGGATGATGAGACGAGCAGCGACACGGAGAGTGTTAAGATGTAGAGCAGACATACGAACCAGCAATGTTAGAGGCGTCGCACAAGGCGTGCGACACCTGAATTATTTATCAATTATTTCGGAAACTTATCTCTTGGTAATGTGGATTTCCACACGACGGTTAGCAGCACGACCCGCCTCGGTTGAGTTGTCCTCAATGGGTCGTTCCTCACCAAAGCCAACAGACTCAAGACGGTAGGCTTCAATGCCCTTGTCGACGAGGTACTGAACCACGCTGGCAGCGCGCTCATCGCTCAACTTCTTGTTGTAGCGGTTGTTACCTTTGGAGTCGGTGTGACCCTCGATGCGTACATGGATAGAGGGGTTGGAGCGGAGCACATCAGCGACCTCATCAAGGAGGGGGTAGCTGACGGGCATGATCGTCGCCTTGTTGAACTTGAAGAAGACCTGCTCTTCGAGCTTGATCTGATCGCCTTCCATCTTGACGCTCTTGCGTTCTTCGGGGCAGCCGTCTTCATCTTCGTCGTTATCGTAGTCTTCGGGCTGATCGATACACTTGTCGAGCACGTCAGCGATGCCATCGCCGTCGTTATCAGCGTCGGGACAGCCATCTTCATCCTGGAAGCCATCGAAGTCTTCGGCCTGATCTTTACAGGTGTCGTTCTGGTCAGCGATGCCATCACCGTCGTTATCAAACTCGGGGCAGCCATCTTCGTCCTGGAAGCCATCCTTGTCTTCAGCGACATCAGGGCAGCTATCACGCTCATCGAGGACGCCGTCGCCATCATTGTCAGTTTCAGGACAGCCATCTTCATCCTGATAGCCATCGAAATCTTCGGGTTCGTCGGGGCATTTGTCGTTTTCATCAAGGAAGCCATCACCATCACGGTCCGTTGGTGTGGGTTCAACCTCGACAATTTTTGCCTTGGGTGTGGTATCGACAACCATGGCGACCTTCTGATCGCGGCACTCATCGAAATCGGAGAGTTTATCAGCGTTGCGAGCGTTCTCTTCAGCGATGATGAGGTGCTTCTTGGCGCGGACGAAGTTACCTTGACTGAGTTCGTAATCACCAAACTCGCGGTTGCTCTTGGCGAGCGCGAGTTCCTTGGGAGCACAACGGTAAGCTCTTTGTTCAATGGATTCGTTGAGAGCTTTGACCTCATCGGCCTGACCTCTTAGCCTGGCACCTGTGGTGCAGCCGCTCAGGCATGTGCCACCAAAGAGTGCACAGATCAGCAGTGTTTTACCGTGGAGATAGAGGCGATTTTTAGCGTTCATGAGTTCTTACTCGGCTCAAAGTGATTGTGGTCCGTGCCGTGGGCAGCCATCCTCAAGACAAAGGTTACTCTTCTTCCATCATGTTGACATCTTCAAGGATGTCGGTGGGATCTTCCTTCTCCTTCTTGACGCCCTTGTTGGGATCAACGCCAAGACGAACCTTGGTGATCTTATCTTCGGGAACAGGAGAACCTGTGAAGGGATCTTCCTTGGCCTTGGTCAAGGAGCGCTCTGCTTGCCTTCTGGCTTCAGCAGCGTAGCGGTCAGCGGCCTGAAAGTCGGAGTAACCCCACTCTTCCTTGGCCTTTCTCAAGAGCTCTTCAGCCATGTAGTATTCGTAAGGAGCACGCTCCTGAGCATCAGCCACGCGAGAACGCTCAAGCGCGGTTTCAGCATCCATGATTTTCTTGGTGGAGGTCACAGGACCAAAGCAGCCTGTGGACAACAAGCAAAGCATCGCGCCAACCAGGACCAAAAGACCAGGCTTGACCGATGCGTTATAAAAACTCACCTCTGCTTTTGATGTGCTCTTCATTCCTCTACACCTCTGGAGTTGTGCCCAAGCTCTTGTATCAGGAGCCATCCTACACCAAACCACGCGTGTTGTTAAAATTCTTATCCAAACAACACGCGTGGTCATGATTCATCTTGTTTAGCGTCGCCGATCTTACCCCGCAAATCCCATGATCTGCAAGACGCGATCTTGAGAGGCGACGCAGGTTGTTACGCGTTTTTAAGCGTCTCAGCCATGTCGGTCTTCTCCCAGCTGAAGAGATCGCGACCAAAGTGACCGTATGCAGCGGTCTTCTGGTAGCTCTGTGTCAGGAGCTGGAGGCTCTCTGTGATGCCCGCAGGCTTGAGTTCAAAGAACTCACGCACAAGCATGCTCAGACGATCTTCGCTGATCTTTCCTGTGCCAAAGGTATTGACCATCACACTCACGGGCTCGGCCACGCCGATGGCGTATGCAAGCTGCACTTCACAGCGCTCTGCAAGCTCAGCAGCCACGATGTTCTTGGCGATGTAACGTGCCATGTATGCAGCGCTGCGATCGACCTTGGATGGGTCCTTACCACTGAATGCGCCACCACCATGACGACCCATACCACCGTAGGTGTCGACGATGATCTTACGACCTGTCAGGCCACTGTCGCCCTGAGGTCCACCGATCACGAAACGACCTGTGGGGTTGATGTGGTACTTGGTGCCTTCGTGAAGCAGGTGTGCAGGAATCACGGGCTTGATGATGCTCTCCATCACAGCCTCACGCACTTCTTCAATTGAAACTCTGTCAAGGTGCTGGGTGCTGACCACAACCGCATCGATTGCAACAGCTTTACCACCCTCATAGCGCACAGATACCTGGCCCTTTGCATCAGGACCAAAGAAATCAATCTCGCCGCTCTTACGCAGCTCGCTTTGACGCATCATCAACTTGTGTGAGTACATGATCGGCATGGGCATAAGCTCTTCTGTCTCGTTACATGCGTAACCAAACATCAAACCCTGATCGCCTGCGCCCTGCTCCTCAACTTCACCCATGGAAGGGATCACACCCTGCGCAATATCAGGGCTCTGCTTGTCCAATGCGATCTGCACAGAACAGGTCTTGTAATCGTAGTAATAATCCGCAGCCGAGTCGTAACCAATCTCCTTGATTGTGTCACGAACAACCTGTGCGTAATCAACCTGAGCTGTGGTGGTCACTTCACCAAAGATCATGGCGAGCCCTGTGTTGACAATTGTCTCACACGCGACCTTTGCGTTGGGATCCTGAGCAAGAATCGCATCCAAGACACCATCCGAAACCTGATCTGCGATCTTGTCTGGATGTCCCTCGCCAACAGACTCTGAAGTAAATAGACAATCTTTGAGTTCCATGAGCGTGCTCCTTAACCTTATCTCTTATCTTTGTAGTGATGAACTCCTGACTCTTCCTCAAGTACCAAAGCCCATCTTAATGTAATAATCGTTTGTTTATTTCCCTGGTTCACACACGTGTATTCACGCCCATAACCCCAGATGACTCTCGTTTAAACCTGCAAAACCCTTGGTCACCACAGGTAATCGTGTTGCTTTAATGGAATTTTTGCGTCAATGCAAGGATGTCTCCCTTAACTGCTTGCAAAAATTGAGGAGTTGGTGTGCTCGCAAGCTCAAACCAACTCCTCATACAAACCTAAAACCACCATAAAACAATGTGTTACACAATTTCGCCAATCAGCGTGTGTGATGTGCAACGGGTGATCTTGACATTGACCATGTCTCCCTCGCGCAAGCCTTCCTGGTAGGGGAAGATGGTCATCTTGAAGTCGTCGGTACGGCCACACCAATCAGCATCGGTCTTCTTGCTTGGCCCCTGGGCCATCACCTTGTAAACCTTACCAATTCGGCTATTGAACACCTCGGCGCTGATCGACTCCTGAAGCTCGATAATCTCTTTCAAGCGACGACGCTTCACATCCTCGGGGATGTCATCGGCAAGCTTCCTTGATGCGAAGGTGCCGCTCCTCTCGGAGTACTTGAACAGGTATGAGAAATCAAAGCGGGTTTCACGCATCAGCTCCATTGTAAGCTGGAAATCTTCCTCGGTCTCACCAGGGAAGCCGACGATGATATCCGTGGAGAGCGCGACATCGGGCATCGCAGCGCGAATGTCCTTGACCAACTTGTCATACTCCACGCGTGTGTAGCCTCGGCGCATTCTCTTGAGCACAGGCTCAGAACCTGACTGCACAGGCAGGTGAAGGTATTTACAGATCTTGTCATGACGCGCCATCGTCTCAATCAATTTCGGTGTGAAATCAATTGGGTATGGCGATGTGAAACGAATCCTCTCAAGCCCATCAATCTGCACGAGTGCTTCCAACAAGTCAGCAAAATCACTGTCCTCGTAGCGGTATGAGTTCACTGTCTGTCCCAACAGTGTCACTTCACGGAAACCGCTCGCAGCAAGATCTCTTGCCTGGCTCAAGATGTCCCTTGGAGGCACACCGCGCTCACGACCACGCACGAACGGTACAATGCAAAATGTACAGAACTTGTCACAACCGCGCTGCACTGTGATCCAGCCACTGATACCTTCCTGACGATCAGGAGAAAGCCCCTCATAGGTTTCACGCTTATCAAGCCTCACATCAATAGCAGGATCATGAGCTTCCTCAACCTGCCCCTGAATAAGATCGGGCAAGCGTCTGTAAGCATCAGGACCAATCACCATGTCGACATAAGGCGCACGCTCCACGATCTGTCCCTTGAGGTGCTCTGCCATACAACCAGCCACGCCCAACACAAGGTTTGGATTGGTCTGCTTGTACTGCAAAAGCTGGGAGAGACGCCCAAAGACACGCTCCTCGGCTTTCTCGCGCACCGCACAGGTGTTGACCACGATGACATCAGCCTCTTCCATGCTTGTCGCTGCATCAAAGCCCTCTTTCTTGAGGATGCCTCCCATCAGCTCACTGTCAGCAACGTTCATCTGACATCCGTAAGTCTCAATAAACACGCGCTTGGCGCCCTGTTTGTTGGAGACAGGCATACTGTTTACACCGCCCTGATTTGCTTCTGGATTCTTCAACTCGTGCTGGGACATGTTCTCTTCTCTCTACAGTAACACTTGATAATCTCACAGGGGCAACATGAAGCGCTTGCTCCCATAATACTCAGGCTCCATAACCCTTTGTGATGCATAAAGCAATCCCCACACTTCTTATTTTTTAAGCCACACCACATCACACGACTCAAATGAGTTTCATTGACATGTGGATTTAGAGTAGAATGTACCCCGTTACACCGTCACCTTACATATCACACACATCACAAGGTCTGGCTTATGAAGTCCTTACCCCCATTTTATATCTTCTCTATCATCGCTCTCTCTGGCTGCCTGAACACCACACCTCCAGACTCACTGACAGGTCCAGAGGCCCTCTTTGATCCTCAAGTCACCGAATTGACGCTTGAGATTGACTACACGGGTGAGGATGCAGCTCCCAGTACAGGTCTTACACAGTTACGCCAGATCGATCCCTGGAGCCTGACTGAGGACAACCTCCGCGCCCTCTTCGGAGATGCTGTCACCATCAACGTGCCCAACGAACTTGATGAGATGCAAGACATCGGCGACCAGCCTGAAGGTGAGGATCAGGAATACAGCTCCAAAGAGATTCTGGAGATCTCATCACGCACCCGAGACCAACAACCCACGGCCACATCTCAAAGCCTTCATATCATCTTTGTTGATGGCTACTTCAAGGATAGTGAAGGCGTGCGCAAGGAAAATGTCCTCGGCGTCTCTATCGGAGACACTGGCGTCATCGCCATGTTTAAACCTGTCATTGCAGGTGGCACCCTCGAAAAGTTTGTTGAACAAACCACGCTTATTCACGAGATCGGGCACGCCGCAGGACTGGTCAATAATGGCATCGATATGGAGGAGGACCACCACGACGAGGAACACGGCGCTCACTGCACAAACCAGGACTGCGTCATGTACTATCAAAACGAAGGGCTCGCTGATCTTCGCGACTTTATCACTCGCTACCAAACCAAAGGCACCACCGTCCTCTTTGATGCCAACTGCATTCAAGACACCCGCGCGGCTCGCGGGGAATAGGGGTCAAGGGGTGAAATCCCTTGCGGGGGGCATGGGGGGCAGCGCCCCCTGGAGCGTAATAAAGAAGGATCTGTCGGGAAAAGCTTGTGTAAAGGTTGAATTTCAGTGTCGTGAAAACAGAAGGTAACACAGCTACATTTCTTGGTTTTTACTCCTTGAACTTCAATCCTTTCTCCTTCGCTCTTCTTCGAACAGCTCCTTCTCCATCACGCTCTGAAACACGAGGCAACCCCACAACAACAAACCAATTAATCAACATTTTCCAGCGAGTTAAGACTCCAATCATAATCAAGTCTATCGTCAAGACTTACCCCATCAATCCCCCCTTCACGATGCGCTGCAATGAACGCCTCCACACTCCCCGCGTCCTGATTAAAGTCATCCACAAACCACGTAAAAATCATCGAAATCCCATCTGGACCTGCGCCTTTTTCAGCGTTGGAGAGCCAGCGTGCTGTGGCCTGTTCAAGTTGCGCATCAAGCTGTGTAGCCTGATACACAAAGGGAGCGCTATCATTGAGGTTTGGGCAGCCAAGCGCCCCGCAATTCACCGCAGCATGCAAGCGTGCATCGACAACACCATCAGGAAAGACCGCATCAAACCAGCTTCTGAGCACAACAAGCGTGGCATCATCAAGACCTGCTGTCTGTGTGGCATCCTCAAACTTTCCACGCATCACAAGATTCTCAACCTGATCCAGTGAGAGCGTCTGCCCACCCACGGTGTAGAGCCTATCCTTGAAGAACCCCTCTGACTCGAGCACGCTAAAACCTGACGCATCACCATCAAAACGCTCAAGCACACCCCGAATCACGCTGACATTGTAGGCATTGATAAAGAACGCAAACCGTTCATCCTCACTCTCCAATGTCAGAGGATCAATGCTCGCAAGCAACGCAGCATAACGCTCAAGCTCATAAAGCGCCTCCTCGCTTTGACTCATGGAGGCGTAGTCGAGCACCACATAATTTTGATCGGTGCTGGTCGATGAATATGCGGCGAGCACACCTGCAAATGTAAGATGATCAAGTTGCTTGAATTTGGGGGCGTCCTCAAGGACCACGGGCATTGACTCCACCTCGACGGCAGACGCATCACCATCGTAGCTCACATAGTTGCCACACCCCACAAGAGCACCACACACCACACATAACACGCTGACATAAAAAGACTTTACCATATCAAAACCAGTTTAACAGAGGTTCACAACCTCATTCATTCTTGTGAGAAATCCCTACACTCCAGGTTGTTCCAGGAGCGTTATTTTTGGACCAGAGCATCGGGTCAGCAGTCATCTCAAGCCAGAAGTTATTCGCAAGATGAATTGCCACAGCAGGTCCCACGGTCAGAAAACTCTGCGTCACGAGATCATCTGTAGGAGAGTACACGCCATTGATATTTCCAGCGATGAGTATGCGTTTTGCGAAGGTATAACCAACCTGCGCACGAAAGGTGACACCATCCGCGAACTCAAGGCCATTGCCCTGCCCATAAAAGAACTCGGTGCGCCTGCGATAGCCCACCTCACCCAAAAAATAGATTGGTTTTGGCCACAGTGATCCACCCACAGAAAGCCAGGTGGTCAGATCCACCTGTCCATCGCCAAGCGCGGGGAAGTTCTGAGCGTTCACACCACCTGCCCCCTGTACATCGTAGAGCGGGATCTTTCCCTCAAGACGTAATGCCCAGGGGAGCTGACCGATCTTGAAGGGTGTGCTCTGCACACCAAGCAACACATCACCCAGCCCCACGGTGGCATACTTGGTAGAGGAAGATGAGAAGGCATTGCGCGAAAACGTCCAGGGCAAGAAGAGCTGCACATGTAAGTTCTTCGCCAATCCAAACTCACCATAAAGAGCCGAGGTCATGGCGAGGTAGTCCGTGCCCTGAACACGCTCTCCAGAGGGCGCGACAAAGGTGTTGGAGCGAAAATACAACTCGCTGAATTTCAAGTAATATTTACCCTTCTCCTTGGTCCATGGCCCTGCCATGGCAGCAGAGGGCAAACACCACACGAAGACCACCCATATCCAAAATATCGCTCTGTTTCGATGACGCACAATATCTCCAGCGCAGTCTTCATCACTCCATTCATCGCAATCACTTCATTTTACCAATGTGCATCACATAGACAAAGGTTCAAAAAAAGAAGCGGGGGCGGCTAAATGTTTAAACATTTAGCCGCCCCCGCTTCTTTTTTGAACGACGCTTACCTTGCAAGATCATTGTTCCACGAGTCGAATCGCAACCAGTTCAAGGCGATCATCCTTGAGGTGTTGGCGCAGCGCGATCAGCTCACCGTCCACGACCTTCATACCATAGCGCCCGATCAACATGGTGTCCTCATCGGACAGCGTATATCTGGCGATCTCATCACCTGTAGTGGTGTTCAACACAATGAGCTCTGCGCCGAGTTTGGAGAGCAATCCAAAGCGATCCTCGCCAAGCCAGATGCCAAAGGAGCCAAGGCCCTGAACCTTGTTGACCTCCATCTGCATGATCTCATCGCCCGTTGCAAAGTCGAGCGTGACGAGCATCTGACCTGAATTTTTGGGAGACTGGAGCAGCAACAGCGCCTGTTTTCCAGAAGGAGACAACATGATGTCAAAGCTTGCAGGATGGCAGAAGATCTCCTCGATCTGCATTCGTGGCATCTCCACACCAAAGAGGCAGGTTTCAGAGCCACGCGCTTGTTTTCCGAACGCGTAAAGTGTGCGTGAGTCATGGGACCACACGGGAGTTCGCAAGCCATCACGCACACGACTTAATGCGTGGTGTTTAAGATCGTCCGTGCCTGCGACTCGAAGCACATAACCGATCTGTCGGCCTGGCAGCGCATATTCAGAGCTACCACCGATCCATGCGATCCATTTACCATCAGGAGAGAAGCTTGGGTGATAGCTTGCACGCAGGCCATAATCAAGGCGGCTGCTCTTTTTGGACATGGCGTTGAGCATCATCAACCAGTCGCCATCACGCCCATCGCCTGGCTGCTGACCATAGATCACCATGCTGAGATCGGGCGAAGGAAGAACGCCAAGAGGAGGAGACGCCTCTTTGTAGGACCAACCACCCACAGCATGAATCAACGAGGCATAACGAAGCAGATCACTGGAAAAAGCGCCATCCATGCCACGGAAGCTTGGATAGCCAAGGACCATATCACGCGCATTTTCTTCGGTGGCATCCCAGCTTTCGGAGAGTTTGCCTGAACCAAGATCAATCTGTTGAATGGTTAATCGTGGGTTATCCTGTTGGCGATCTTTGAGCAGAAGGATTGCTTTTTTGGATGAGGAGTCCACCCCAACCAGAGAGACGCCCCAGGGAGCAGCAGGCCAGTCAATGTGATGGATCACACGCAGACTACCAAGTTCCAAACGAGGTGATTGAGATGGTTTGGGGGTCGTGGCAGCGACAGGTTTATCCTCGACCTGAGGGGTTGAGGATGAAGGGGCATGGGTCTTACAGGAGAGGACAAAAAGCAAAGGGAGCAGCGCGAGGCTTCTTTGGAGGAGTGGGGTAGTCATCACAAGCCATGGGGGTGGGGAAAAGGATCACAATGTGGTCAGATGTAGCACATCAAAAAAGGCGAGGACTCATTGACTTCTCGGGTGAGGGAAAAGTGAATGAGATCAGCTCGCCTGTGATCGTAGACAGAGGTTGAGAGCGCAAAGAAAGGGAGCGTCCTCAACCCTGTGAAATTATTTAGTCTTTCGAAGTTCCATCAAGATCATCTTGACGACGCTCTTGAGGGTATCGAATACGCCAGGACCATCGGGAGCGACTGCACAGGCTTCGTACTCGGGGTATTTTCCATCGGGGTTCAGATCAGCGCGAAGCTCTTCAAGAGGCATGGCAGTGGGGAGGTCCCGCTTGTTGTACTGAATACAGAAGGGGATCTTATCAATGTCATAACCATACGCCTGGAGGTTTTCTTTGAGGTCCTCCATGGAGATGATGTTGGCTTCTTTCCTGGCTCGCTGGCTATCAGCAACAAAGATCACGCCGTCAGCACCCTTCATGATCAACTTACGGCTTGCGCTGTAGAAGAGCTGACCAGGTACGGAGTACAGGTGCAAACGAGTCTTGAAGCCACGAATCGCGGGAAGACTTAACGGAAGGAAGTCAAAGAAAAGTGTACGTTCTTGCTTTGTTTCCAGACTGATCAATTTACCACGGGCATCGGGGTTGGTGCCTGAATAGATAAATTTGATGTTCGTCGTCTTACCGCAGAGACCTGGACCGTAGTACACGATCTTCAAAATGATCTCTCGCTGCGCGTAGTTAATAAACGACATACGACTTACTCACCCTTGTGTCTTGGTTTGATCTCAACATGATGTGTGGTCTGAGATCTCGCCTCTTTTCCTGAAGTTTGTCAGCACACCCTGCATCCAGAGGACTGACGCCATTGTATCTCGTTTGAGATGACCGTCAGACCAAGCCTAACAAGCCATCGCCATTGGCAAAAGTTTTTTGTGCGATTACTTCCTGCCTCACCAGGTGTGACAGGCACTCACGCTCCACAGTCACCAATAAATGTCTTACGATTCCAGATCTTATCATCGAAACAAAACCGTAAAACTTTCTCTCAACATTCTTAAAATGTATCGTTGAACAAGCTGTCGATGTCATCATCGGTGATCTCTCCGAAGATGTCGAGCTTTTGATCCTCATTGGCCATACGTGCCTGGATCTTTTCATAGACTGCCATCATATCCTTGTACGTACGCTTGACGCGCAACCTCACAAGGCCAAGGCTTGAACGATCGTCAAAGATCACAACCAGAATCAACGCTCCTGCAATCACCGAGATGTGCACGTGGCTATGTGTGCCCTCGTGGAAGTGAACAGGAAACTCCTCCTCACCCAACATCTGCGCCAGACCACCTGTCGCCGCAGTACTACCCGCGACCAAGCTCGCCAAACCCGTCGTATCAATGCCTGCCGTCTCACCTGTCGATGTGACTAACTGCCCATCCTTGTCGACCACAAAAATTGCTTTGGCAAGAGCATCCCTCGCCAATCGCTCACTGATCTCGGTCAGCTGCTGATGCTCTTCCTCATATATGACCATCGAAGGACTCCTGCGTCTTGCTACCTTCGAACCTGTTCGGTTGCTGTAAACGTCTCTAAAATTCAGAACGGTTTGCTGCTCAAGATCCAGTCACGATCTCCAAACAATCTCAAACCGTTACACACTCTAACATCTCTTGTTGTGTCCTATTGACAACGCTGCTCTGGACACCACCTTACCAAAAATCAGATGGCTTTTTTACCCAAAAATTGGCTTTTTGTTCGGACCTCTCTGTCCAGACCTAAAACACAACCTCTTCCTCGATGCAGCCACCTCGTCTCACGACACTAACACACTCCTTTGAACTCTGGCAATTAATCAACTCAAGTGTTTTTATTTCTCTCTTCTCCCTATGCCCAAAGTTTTCCTTGGCTTTCACAAACTTCACACGATATAAATCCTCCCACTCTCGCTTTTCTCCCCTTATCCCCCCTTACACACACAGATAAAACACGCCATGTCACTCTTTATTAGCCCTCATATCCGACGCCTGATTGACCTCTCCCTTGATGAAGACCAGATCGGCGCTGACTTTACCTCCGCCGCCTTCTTTGCTGAGTCCTCCAACAAGGCCTACTTCATCGCCAAATCCGATCTTGTCGTCGCCTCTCTCGATATCATCCCTGCGGTCTTCCATCGTGTAGACCCTGCGCTCCACTTTGAGCCCCTCTGCAAGGACGGCGATGTCATCAAAAAAGGCACCATCCTCGCCAGAGCACATGGCCCCACCATCTCGCTGCTCCGCGCTGAACGCTCCGCGCTCAACTTCTTCCAACGTGCTTGTGGTATCGCCACAAAAACACACACCTTTGTAAAAACTCTTGATAATTCTTCCATCCGCATCGCCGACACCCGCAAAACCCTCCCCGGTTATCGCGAGCTCGACAAGTATGCAGTCTCATGTGGACAGGGCTTTAACCACCGCTTCGCTCTCTCTGGTGGCATCATGCTCAAGGACAACCACATCGCCGCTGCTCAGGGCGACGTCAAAAAAGCGATCGACAAGGTCAAAGCCATCGCGCCTCATACCCTCAAGATTGAAGTCGAAGTCGAACGCATCGAACAAATTCAACCTGCCATCGATGCAGGCGCTGAAATCATCATGCTCGACAATATGACCACAAAAGACATGCACGAAGCCTCCGCGCTCATTCGTAAAAATAACCCACGCATCATCATTGAAGTCAGCGGCAACGTCACGCTCGATCGCCTCCCTGAACTTGGCACCATCGATGTTGATGTCATCTCCACAGGCGCGATCACGCACTCCATCGAAGCTGCTGATATCTCAATGAAATTTGAAAAATAAGTCATGTCACACACACTCCCCCCCATTCAACTTTTCAAGTCCACGCCCTCCACCAATGACCTCGCCATTGCGGCTGCAAAAACCAACCCGCCGCATGGCTCCTGTTGGGTCGCTGATCAACAAACCAAGGGGCGTGGCCGACGCCAGTCCTCTGGAGAGAGCCGACCCTGGTTCTCTCCGCCTGGCAAAAACCTCTACCTCTCCCTCTTTGTTCGCCATCACCTGCCCCCTCACCTCGTCAGCACGCTCACACTCGCGGCTGCTCTTGGGGCCTGGCGAGCGATCAATCCTTTGCTTGAACAAAAAGGTGAAGAGGTGCAGGATAAGTTGCTGATCAAGTGGCCAAATGACCTCTACATCGCACACAAAAAGCTCGGTGGAATCCTCTCCGAGGGTGTCATGGTCAACAACAAACTCGACACTGTCGTGATCGGGATTGGCCTCAATATCAACCTCTCCTCCGAAGATCTCCCCGATGAACTCAAGGACATCGCCACGAGCCTACAGATTGCAACCTCATCGACGCATGATCGACTGAGCCTTGCTCACACCCTTCGCGATGAACTCCTCCTTGCCTGCACTCAGCTTGAACAGCTCGGGCTCCCCTTCATCATCAAGAACCTACAACCCATCGACCAAACCATCGGACGCTCTGTCTCGACCACCGTCAACGGACAACCTCAACAGGGCACATCCCTTGGTATTGCACCCTCGGGCGGACTCCTCATTCAACTCACCACAGGACAAACCATCGAGGTTCAGTCCGGTGAGGTCCTCTTTATCTGAGACTGGCATAACCTCATGAACACACCAAAAATAAACACTATAAACCAAGAAGATACAGACACACTCATTCGTATTCGCCGTTACTTACATGCGCACCCCGAGCTCTCATTTGAAGAGAGCAATACGGCCAATTACATTGAGCAACAACTCGCCTCCTTTGGCATCGAATCCGTCACACGTTGTGCAGAGACAGGCGTCATCGCCCTGATTCAAGGCGCTCACCCTGGACCCACGCTCGCTTTTCGTGGTGACATCGACGCGCTCCCCATCATTGAAGACAGCGACAAACCCTATTGCAGCACCTCTCCTGGTGTCATGCACGCGTGCGGACATGATGTACACACCACACTTGGGCTTGGCGTCGCACAGCAACTTTACAAGCAGCGTGATCAACTCCACGGCACCATCAAGCTCATCTTCCAACCTGCCGAAGAAGCTCCTCCGCAAAATGAACCCATCGGCGCAGCACGTATGGTCCATGAAGGCGCGCTCGAAAACCCCGATGTTGACGCCATCTTCGCCTTTCACTGCATGCCCACGCTTGACGTTGGAAAAATCGGCTTTACACAAGGTCCTGTCTGGGCAGGCAGTGATCTCGTTGAAATCACCCTTCGAGGCAAAAAAACCCACGCGGCTTACCCTCACTCCGGGCGAGATGCCATCGTCGCAGCAAGCCAGCTCGTGATGGCCCTCCAGACCATCACATCACGCCTGATCGACACACGCCAACCTACCGTACTGAGCTTTGGTAAAATCGAAGCGGGTGAGTCCTATAATATCATCGCGGACACAGCAAAACTGACAGGGATCTTGCGCTCACTTTCAAGCGAAGCCTCTCAAATCGCGCACACCGAGATCGACCGCATCACACACGGTATCGCACAGGCCACAGGTACCACCGCCGAGATCACGATCACAAAGGGTGCAAGACTCGTTGCGAACAACGTCAACCTTGAAGCTCGCTGCGTGCAACACATGCGCGAAGCACTTGGCGATCAGGCACTTGTTCACCACTTACCACAGCTTGGCGCAGAGGATTTCGCAGCATTCTCGCAAGCCGTACCTGCATGTTACCTTTTCCTCGGTATTCGCAATGAATCCAAGGGAATAACGCACATGCTTCACACACCAAAGTTCGATGTGGATGAAGACTGCATCTCACTTGGTGTGCAGGCCATGTCACACGCCATGCTCCAGATCGGACAACGCTGGGATGACCTCTCCCTGAATCAGAACTGATTTGGATTTACTCGCCAAGTGGTGTATGTAGCTTCTCTGTACTCGCGTGAACGCGTGGCGTTCACTGAACACGCTAACTTTTAATCTATCAATCGATCGTTCCACGATCATTTTGATCTGGGAACTTCTCTCCACGGAGCTTATAATGAGAAACGACATGAACGGCATCGTGCGCCAAGCACAGAAGATGCAAAACCAAATCTCCAAAGTTCAAGAAGATTTTGGAACCAAAAAAGTAGAAGCCTCCACTGGTGGCGGCATGGTCACAGCCGTGGTGAACGGAAAGCGCGAACTCCTCGCGCTCAAAATTAACCCCGAGGTGGTCGACGCTGAAGACGTGGCGCTTCTTGAAGATATGGTCGTTGGTGCTATCAACCAGGCAATGCAAAATGCCGATGATATGCTCAACTCCGAGATCGAAAAAATCACTGGTGGATTCAACATCCCAGGTCTCTTCTAAGTCTTGATTTCAGGACAAAAAGAAAGCCAGTGATTTTGTACAAAATCACTGGCTTTCTCTTTTTCTTGTGCACAGCCATTATCAATGGAGCTCACACCATGAAGACCGCAGATCCTATTACAGACCTTATTAACAACCTCTCCAAACTCCCTGGCATCGGCGAACGCACCGCCTCAAGACTTGCGTTCTTCATCCTCAATCAACCTGAAGAGCTGGCAAAAAACCTCGCCGAGTCACTCACCAACGTCAAAGACAAGATCGGTCTCTGCAAGCGCTGCTGCAACCTCACCGAAGGCGACTACTGCTCCATCTGCATGAACGTCAAACGCGACCGCGACAAGATCTGTGTTGTGGAGAGCGCACCCGATCTGCGTGCCATTGAAAACACTGGCGAATTTCGTGGCACCTATCATGTACTCCATGGACTGATTAGCCCACTGGAGGGGATTGGCCCCGATGACCTCCGCATCGCAGAACTTCTTCGACGTCTTCAAGGCGCACAGGAAGACGAGCCACCCGAAATTGCCGAGGACATCACCGAGGTGATCCTTGCAACTAGCCCTTCTGTCGATGGTGAAGCCACGTCGCTCTACCTCACAAGACTCCTCAAACCAATGGGCATCAAGGTCTCAAGGATCGCCAGCGGCGTCCCCATTGGCTCTGATCTTGAGTACACTGACCGCATGACACTCTCCCGAGCATTGCTTGAGAGGCGTGAGCTATAAGCTCATCTCACACATTGAACAGACACGAAAAAGAGTGTTATGATGACTCCATCATAACACTCTTTTTCGTGTCTACTCGTGGTTCTCAAATGAGCGAATATCTAGATAAAATCAATGAGATTGACTCTCAAATCGGACTGCTTGAACTTGATCTATGCACAGTTCAAACTCAAATCACACCTGAAGAGCTTGAGCCGAAATCATTAACCACAATTTTTGCTGAGTTTATCCAGGCATGGTTCTCATTCTCTGTGTTGGGTGTGTTTCTCTATTACCTCGCCAATTCTGAGTTCCACACCACACCATCTCTGACCTTTCGGCAAGCCATCATCGCCTCCTCCTTTGGGGGATTGGCTCTCGCCATACTCTTTTATTACGTGGGGCTCTACGGTTCATTTGTACGCCGAGAAAAGAAGTGGCACGCCTCGGATGAGTACAAAGAGCTTAAAGACAAAGAAGCCGAACTGACTCAGGATATACGCCTGCTACGCAGCAAGAAAGCGGCACAGCAAGTCAGGCTTAACGCTGAAATAAAAACACATGTTGGCCAAATATCAATCGCTCAAGCACCTGTAGGAGCGCTCACAGAAACGAATCACAATGATTGACCACGCCAAGGAAATCCAGGAGCTCGATAAACAGATTGATTGCCTTGATAACGAGCTGTTTGATGTAACAGCACAATTAAGTCACGCAGAAGAATATAACAGCGCCTCCTCAGGATGGCTTGAAAACATCATCAAGTTCATCTTCTACTGGATAGGAATCAGTCATATATCCGTTTTTGCTGCTGTGATAGTGTGTAGCTACTTACCTATGCTTAATAGTCTTGACTTCATTGAAAAGTGCATCGCTGGAATCATCGTCGCTTTTTTTGGTGCCGGGTACGTCGTATTGAAAGACCACATCGATGAAAAAAGAGCATTCGTCACATTAAATCGAGATGCACAACGACTTACCAATGAGCAATCCAGGCTTGAAGAAGCCATTGCAAACCTGCAACACCAAAAGCAGTCACATCAAGCACAGCTCAAAGCTCTGGCAAAAGAACGTGGTGGGCAACTATCATTATCTGACCCAACCACACCCGCAGGTGCACTCACAGAAACAGATCATACTGAATAAAATATTACACGTTCAACAAAATCTGCATCGGCTCAACGCCTCGCTCAAGTAATGCCTTACTCGCAAAATGAAGCATTGGCTTTGAACCACTGAGCAAGAACAACCCCTCCTTGAGCTGATCCTCGGAGTGATGTTGCACAACAGGATCTTGCACAAAACTCCAGGGATAATCATCCTGAAGCGGCGAATCGTAAGCCATGGTGATCTCCATCCCCATCCCGCTCCAGCGCTGCAAACACTCGGTGTATGCAATGCTCTGCTCATTGTACTCGCCATAATACAAATAAGCGTGCTCAAGGCGCTCAGGATAATTGTGTGTCAACCACTGCAAGACGCTCCTCATGGTCGCAACACCACTGCCTGTGGTGAGTAAAAACAGAGGTTGCGTCACAGCAGGCAACGGAAATCCTGTTCCTTCTGGAGCACTTACATGAACTTGAGACAGGGCATCTCTGGCATCCATGATCGCGCTGCCAAGCGTAGAGTCACGCGTAATTAGACAACACCAACGGGCCTCTCCTGGCGCATTCGCCAGGACAATATAACGAGGTGACACATGCTCGCCGATTCCAATCGTAATATATTGTGCAGGATATTGGTGACTCTGATTGAACGCCTCCGAGACATCGAAACTGAGCTCAATATAACGAGGTCCATGTTCCTTGAGTTCTATATTCTGAGCGACCTCTCTGACCCTCTCCTGTGATGCATCGTTCGCTGGTTTGCGTGATGCATTGTGTTCTGCAATTGATATAATCTGTTCCAACGTAAGCATAAGACCTTATAATTAAAGCACAATAACCCGAAACAAAACTCCACTCAAAAAGCCGAACCTCTCTGGTTCATCTTTTGGTTGGATGCAATCACGCCCTGTTTTTGATGCAAAAAGGGCGCACTTGTGAGTAAAATAGACGCATCAGAGTTTCAAGCAACGAGTCTTATTTAAAGCGTTGATGCCTTTCTCATTGTGCGCTATGTTTCGCTCGGCTCGCAAAGTCACTGATTCAACGCAGGTAAAACCCTGCTTCTCGTTCCAGAATATAAACGTTGATATTCACCACGATTCAACCAGGATAATCATATTATGTCGGCTCCCTACTTCTTTGAACTGATTGGCCATGTCTTTGTTGCCGCAGAGTCTGCGCACCATCACAAGGAACTCTCCAAAGTCCTAAGCCCTGGCGGTTTGAACGACGCAAAGGTCAAGCAAGGTCTTGATTTTGTGAAACAAGGAGAGGCGCTCCTCAAGAAGATGTTTGAGGTCATGCCTGATAACAAAACCCTTGAACACAACATCCACGCCGCTGTGATGGATGTCGAAGTGTGGCTGCAATCTGTAAAGTTGAAGTTCAAGAAGGCTGGCTTTAACAGCTCCATCTGCAAGGTTGTTGTGGGACACGATCTCCACGCACACGACCACACAGTCACAGCCATCGGCCAGGCACTTCGTGCAATCGGCTACTTGCGTGCTCTTGATGATGAGCAAATTGGCAAGATTGGCGGCGAGCAGAGCGTGCGCGACTTGATGATGCGTGGAAACACCAAGGTCAAAAAACTTTACAAGGTCGCGGATCCTCTGATGACCCCCTCCTCCATGCTCGACCGCTCACACGAGATCTTCAAGCAGATCGACGACCTGAACATCAAGATGTCCACATGGATCGCTGAGCTGATGATCATCACCACCAAGGTCAAGAGCATCAAGGTGCTCGGTGTCATCGGTCACGTGCCTGATGACAAGGGCCTCCCTGCTGGTGGAGCTGCCTTTAACGTCGTGCTCCACGAACGCGCACAGCAAACTCCTCCTGATATCAGAGGTGCTGAAAAGACCTCGGGTTGGAGCGTTGGACGCCAGGGCAACAACGAAAACCAGGATCGTGGCGGCTGGTTGCCTTCTCAAACAGGCTCCGCAATGGGTGACTAATCCCCATTAAATACCAACAACTTATGGCGATTCGGCTCATTACGCTGAATCGCCATAACTTTATCTACTCCACGCTCAACATCAAGGTTTGCCATGACACACACTGACGACCCGCAAAGTCTCTATGACATTCTGGAGATCTCATCGGACGCTGATGAGCGCACCATCAAGAGCGCTTTCCGACGCATGGCAAGACAACATCACCCCGATGTCAATCCTGATGACCCACAGGCCAATGAACGGTTCATCGAAATCACCGCCGCCTTTGAAATCCTGAGCTCTCCCGAGCGACGCGAGCTTTACGATGAGTTCGGCCTTGAAGGACTTGATCAAAACTTTGATCCAGTTCGAGCACGCTGGAAAAAGCGCGCAGAAGATCACGCACAACGTGATCAACAACGCTGGCAACAGCAGAAAGAAGAGTCCTGGAGCGCCAAATTCAAACGCGAATATGATGTAAACAACTCCTCGTTCAAGTCCGTATTTGAGAAAGCATTTCGAGATTTTAACCCGTTCCAACAGGACAAAGAAACCAAGGAAACTCAGGACGACACACCATCATCTGACTCCACATCAACACCACCCACTCGTGGTGAAGATGTACGATCAAAGGTGTCCATCTCGATGGCACATGCGCTCAAGGGAGGACCTGTCGCATTCGAACATCATGATGGAAGTATGCTTACGATCAACGTCCCCGCAGGGGTGGATCATAATGAAGTACTCCTGATCAAAGCAGAAGGGCTCCCTTCGCCACATCCTCAAGGTCAACCAGGCGATCTCCTGCTCACGATCGAAGTATCAAATCCCAGCGAGGCGATCTCGCGTGATGGATTGGATCTCACGCTCAAACTTCCCGTGACCATGCCCGAGGCCATCCTTGGCGCAAAGATCTCCATCCCCACACCTCATGGTGATTGCTTGATGACACTCCCCGAAGGACTACATTCGGGAGCAAAGCTTCGACTCAAGGAAATGGGCGTCTGGCGAGGAAGCAAAAAAGGCGACTTCTACGTCATCATCGAGATTAGATCCCCCGTCAAAATGAACGCTCGCCTACGTGAACTCGCACGCGAACTTGAGGCAGGTTATCCCGACGACCCTCGCAAAGACATCTCATTTAAATAAATAATTTCAACAAGATAAGGCAACCCAGGCAAGTTTTTGCTGCGCAAAAACTCGCCTGGGTTGCCTTATCTTGTCAGCTCATAATCTCTGACACTTTTGTCTCCTGCTCCAGGTCAATTCCCTGCAACACTTTTTGCTGTCTTCTATATGTGCGATACCACACCAGCGGCGCGATCAACATCAATGGCCCCATGAAAAAGGAAAACATGAGCGTTGGTCCCATACCCCAAACATCACCCAGGCGAGCAAATGGAGAAAGAGCAAAGAGCCACAATAAAACGCATGTCATCCCACCCGAGACACACAACACAGACTGCCAACCATATTGAGCCCAGAACCCAGGTGTGTACTCAATAATATCCTGCTCATAATCGCCTGACACAGCCTTCAGCTCTCGCTTGAGCACACGCTCTACTGGTTTGGCTGCCTTCTGAACTGATCCTGCTCCTGACATCATATGTACACCTCCTCACTTCAAGTGAACGAATAACTCATGATGTAAGGGTAACCAGCAGGGCTCCTGTGAAAATCATATAAACCGAATCAAATCATTCGAGTCAGACGAATGATAAACCAAAGAAGGGGCGAGGTTTTGCGCAGCAAAACCTCGCCCCTTCTTTGGTTTGCTCTAAAAGTATCAAATGTCAGCTTGCACGCTCAACACAAGGTGATCCACAAAACCATCTGCGTTGGCTGGCCCCATCATGTCCGCAGGATCAAACTCCTCACCAAGCATCCCCTGGAACTGTGCGACAAGCTGCTGCACGACGGGATCATCAAGATCGATTGTCTCCTGGGTAAGGTGGCCCAAATGCTCGGAGCTACACAACACATCAACGCCTGCCTTTGTGACCTGATTATTGCTCAAATCAAACTTGTGCAGCTTCTCAAATGACTTCACGCCTGCAAGCAATTTCGCACCTTCATCTGTGATCTGGTTGTCTGCAAGTGTAAGTTCGGTCAGTGCAAGTTCACTCTCCTGCTCAACAAGCGCTTTCAGGCTCGCATCATCAAGCTCGCAACTTGCCAACTCAAGGCTCTCCAACCCTGCAAACCATGACGCACCAAAGATCGCTGCTGCGCCCTCGCTGCCAATCGAGTTAAGCGTCAGTGACAACCCTTTTAACTTCTCAAAACCAAGCCCAGCAAGTGTTTTGGCGCTCTCTGCATCAAGGCTGTTATTGCCAAGACCAAACTCTGTCAAACCACTGATAAATTTGGCATTCTCAAGAGCATCGACACCTCCTGCAAGTTGGTTGGACTGCATGTCCAACATCTCAAGGTGAGCCAGTCCGCTTGACTGCGCAAGTGACGCAAAAGACTTACCCGTCAGCTCATTCTGACCCACACTCAATGCCTGAAGTTCGTATGAGAGAGGTGAGTTCATCAACGCCTCAAATCCCTCATCACCAAGCCTGATGCTCAACAACTGGAGCTGCTTCAAGTTGCTTGCCTCAACCTTGGCGAGCGTCTTGATGGCACGATCACCCATCGTATAACCCGACATATCGAGGAACGTCAGGTTCTCCACAAAGCTCGCCTTTTTCAGCGCCTTGATCCCCTTGTAAGACACGTCGCGGCTCACCTCATCAGTGCTCACCACAAGCTCCTCAAGGTTGCTCAAACATGACGCCTCAGACACGATGCGCAATCCCTTGTCACTCACCTTGGTGTTGTACAACAAGAAGCTCTTCAATCCTGTCAGCGTATTGCCCTCAAGCAATGCACCAAGCTCCTTGTCGCCCACTCCACCCACAAAGGAGAGCGTTGTCAGATTTGGAGCAATCTCAGAGGTCGCCAGCGTGGACAGCACTTTGGTTGTCAAAGGAATCTCAAGAAAGGAGAGATCCTTGAGATTTGCCAGGTAGGGAGAATTGATAAACTCTTTAAATCCTTTAAGATCTTGAACACCCCAAAAGTCAATGGACTGTACTTGCTCAAGCTCAGGAACCGCCACAAGATCGGTCATCTCCACTGCAAACTTGGCAAATGGAAACAGGCGAGTCGCTGACATACACAAAAACTCCATCGCGATCGGAAACACATCTTCCTTCATGAAAGGTGCGTTCTCCTCGAGATAAGGAATCCAGGTTGCGATGTACTCCTCTTCATCGGAGTCAAAGAACTCCACACACAGATCAAAGATCGCAGGCATGTTGGGCTCTTGTTCCTGAACAAGTACAGCAAGTTGCTCAAATGGGGTGGTCATACGATGGCTCCAGATTAAAAGGGAATGTTTATACTCAGTGACCGATCGGCAACCTATGTAGACCACTCTGTGCTGTCAACAAGATAAGGGCGAAGGGGGCGGCGATTTACTGCGTAAATCGCCGCCCCCTTCGCCCTTATCTTGTTGCATCTTGTTGCAGGTTATCTACAATAACCTGTCAGTCTTTTGCAGGCTCAAACCTGTACAACTTCCCGTCAAGCTTGATCAAAACCTTGGGACCAAGCTGGAGAACCTTGGCAAGATCTCTGTGTTTCTTCAACAACTTGAAGTATGTCGATGAGAACGCCTCGACCTCCTTGATCTTCCTGGACTTGAGGCTCAGGCCATCTTCAACCCAGTATTCACCAGACCACTCAAAGGTACGACCTGCGACCCACTGCCTTGTGGTCATCTGAAGCTCGTCGTCCACATAGCTCTTCTCCTTGTAATCCCTTGTGGCCTCACTTGCCGCGACGCTGCCCTCACCTGTATCAGCTTCAAAGTCCTTGAAAGAGTCGGCCTTTGAAGGTGCGCTCTGAGGCATTCCCCCTGCCGACTTGCCTCGACTGCCAAAGAACTTGCCCTTGCGCTTCTTGGCGAGACCTGAAGAAGAGGGGCGTCTTGTAGAAGACTCTTCCTTTGGCGCATCAAGACTACCAAACAGATCATCTATGTTTTCGTTGTTTTCGCGCATGCCAACACCCCTGCTGGTCGTTGTTGGCTGTTGCTCAAACTCGGAGTCATCCACGGCAAGATACGAGGTGTAAGGAGTCACAAGACCAAACTTTTTGGAGAGGCGAATCACCTCATCTTTAAGCTCTGCCTGCTCGCCATTCAGGCGGATTTGCTCCAACAAAAATCCAACTTTGCGTGTCGCCCAAAGTTTGGGAAGGAACTCCAAAGGAGCCTCATAAGCTGCTGATGGTGCTGTCTTTTTCGCCTTTGGCGAAGATGCGCCATTGGACTCACCAAATGTATACGACTTCTTCTCAAGCCCCACACGACCTGTCACCGTGATGGGTGATGTAAACCCCTTACGGAAACGCCCAAACAAGACCACCTGATCACCTCGAAACAGGTCAGGAATGGGCGCAGGATACATGTCGTAGATGCGCGCATCGCCAAAGTCGATCTTGATGTCCGTCAACACTGGAGCCGAAATTCTTGAGTACAACGCAGATACAGCCGACTCGAGCTCCTCATTTGGCCTCACATAATCGCTTCGCCCCTGAGCCATGCTCGCCATGCCATCAAGCAAGGAGGTGTTCACATCATAACCCACACCAAAGGTGAAGATACGTGCTTTACCCTTGCGACTCTTGACGCTGGACAGAATATCCGCAGGCTCGGTGAGCCCCACAGTAGGAATGCCATCAGTGACAAAGATCACCTGATGGGGTTGATCCTCTCTAACTTTTTGCTCAAACACACGATCCATCGCAGGTCCAATCGCTGTACCACCTGCGGGCTCAAGCGCCCTGGAGAAGGCCACGCCCTGATCGATGTGTGTTGCTGTGGCCTTCACAGGATTACTAAACAACGCCTCCACATCGGTGGAGAACCTGATCACATTGAATGTGTCCTGCGGTCGAAGTCGCTTCAAACAAAACTCAAGTGTTTCGCGAGCTTGCTTCATCTTGTCGCCCGCCATTGAACCTGATGTGTCCATCACAAATGTAAATGTCTGGCCAATTTCATCGTGTGCAGCAGCTTCCACGCGTGGAGCGAGCGCCATCATGAAGTAACCATGTTCACCACCTGCACCATCGGGATCGTGGGTCATGATATTCAACCCAATATCCTGTTTGGAGAGCCCCAAAAACAGCTCAAAGTCCTGATCGAGCGTGGTGTACATCTCCTCGGTGCCAAGCACGACCTCGGTATCAGACTTACGATGTGTGCTGATCTTGTGCGAGGGCGAATACACTGTGGTGATAGGAATTGGACCGTTGATCTTTGCGGTCAACGTGAAGTCCTTTTCAGTCTTTGCGGTCACATAGTCCTGCCCCACAGCGAGCGGGTAGTGATATCTGTACAAACCACCCTTCTTTTCAAGCACCTGGCCGAACTTGATCTCAAGCTTCTGCGTCCCTCCCGCAGGGATAGGAAAGATGCTCGCCTTGAACAACTTGCCATCAAGGTATTCGATCAAACCTGGATCTTCCACGCGACGCACGATTGACTCGTAGATCTGACGAGCTTCCTTTTTTTCAAGTACGGCCCCCTTGGTCTTCTTGCCATTGATCCACAGTGAGAAGTCACTCACCGTGGCACCTTCTGGAATGGGGAACACAAACGTTGCCTCAAGAGGTCGATCCGTATGGTTTTTAAAGACCTGCTCAATCGATGTCACTGCCGCAGTGTTGCTGATCGTCACATTGACGCGATGAGACTCCACATCAAAAGGGCGCACGCGCGAGTCCTTGGGAATCATCAATCCAATGGCAAACGCTGACGAGGAATAGAGTATGCTCAGGGCACAAAGAAGCACCCCAAACGTCAAGCCACGCTTGAGTTTGTGATGCCTGTGGTTGCCCTTGTAATTTGTATTGTTTTTGACCCGATGACCAGACACGCGAAACCTCCTGTATATATGCAACAAGACTCAGTTATACCTCATCTAACGCGTCTACAGACATCTGGATCTATGTTTGGTTCAATTTAATCAGAGTTTTTACGTCTCTTTGGACGACCTCGACGACGCCTACTACCAGAAGACGCATCATCCGACTGAGAGGACTGCTCATGGCGATGTCCTCGCCTGCGCTTTGGCGCAGTTTGGCTCTTCTCCTCGTCATCCCAGTACTTGGCCATACGCTCCATTTCTTCATGGCCCGTAGGTTCCTCATCGGACTTCTGGTTTGTAGGTGCGCCATGACGCTTCTTCTTGCCATAGCCATCAAGACCGAGCGCCTCACGTTTCTTGCGCTCCTGCTCCTCGAAGTACGCGATTTCAGCGAGAATGTTGGCCGTATCCACATCAATCTCGGGGGCCTCGTAATGGCCTGTGAGAAGCGTATCAGGTGTCAACTCCGCGCTGCGGTAGAGTTCCCATAACTCTTCACCATAATTAAGATTTTCAAATCCTTTTTGATGCGACATCAGCTCTCGAGTGAGGCTATCAAGGTCACGCACAAGAAGCTCCTTGGCGTTCGGGTTTACAGCCGCATCCACTGCCTGAGGGAAATCAATAATGACTGCATGACCTTGCTTTGACATCAGAATATTAAACAGGGACAGGTCACCATGTACGATATCTGCAAAGAGCATGATTACAACCTGCTCAAGGATCTCCTTGAACAGACGCTCGCGTTGTACAAGTGTCAGCTCAAGCTCGGCCAGTCGTGGAGCAGGCTCCTTTGCCTCATCACAGATATACTCCATCAGCAGCACGCCTTCAAAGAAGACGTGAGGTTGTGGCACGCGAGCACCAGCAGAGTAAAGCTTTGATATAATTTCACTTTCAGCAATTCTCCACGCCGCCTCGTCTTGCTCTCGGCCATAGGAGGAGCGACGCCCAATCGCACGCTGATCGCGGGACTTACGAACCTGTCTCCCCTCAGTATATGTGGATCTATTCTTGAAGCTTCGATGATCTGCGTCCTTGTAAATCTTGGCCACACGGATCTCTCCTTGCGACTCGACCAGATACACCTGTGCCTCTTTTCCGCTCTTCAAAGCACGAACCACACGGTCTACAAGGCCGTGCTCAACAAGGGGTTGAAGTAACTCGGGAGTTCTCATCACACCTACTTTTCTTACGTTATCCCAAGCTCCTCATATCCAAGGAGCACATGACTTAATCTCGTGAAGCGAGCCAGTGCTTGACCGCTTCTCCTGTACCAAATGGCCAGGGCTTGAGCCTGGACACGGGCACCAATTTGTATGCTTCGAGTTCATTTGCATCCAGTGTAATCTCTACATCCTCTTGAATTACAACATGATACGCAATGATTAATTGATTCATCCTCTCAAAAGAGTAAAGACCGATCAAGTCTCCAAGCTGAACATCATCCACGCCAAGCTCTTCCTTGACCTCTCGCACCACTGCGACCTCGGGATGCTCCTCACGCTCCAGAAATCCTGTCACCAGACCAAACCATGTCTCTGGCCAACCAATGGAGCGTACCAACACCACATCATCACCACGTTGCACAATCGCAGCGACCACGGGCGTGGGATTTTCATAGTGTACAAAGTTACACGAGGAGCATGCCTTGCGCACCTGACCATCAGGATCAACCTTTTCCCCCAGAGGGTCCGCGCACACAGGACAGAACTTGAACTGAACAGGCATTTCTTCCCCTTACAGGTTAAATAAAGCGTTTAACACCTTGCTTTCCATCACTCTCGCGATCAGCGGCCCATTGGTACTCGGGCTCAAGCAATGCGTTAATACGCTCCATCAACACATCTGTCACCTCCTGTAACAGCTCTCTGTATCGACGCTCATCCTCGGGATGAAACGGCCTGAAGTCCGAAGGAACATCCACCACATCAGACACGTATAAAGGTTCACCAATACGCATCACAACCTCCCCGCCCTTGAGGATTGGAAGCTCCTTATCTCTAAACACATCAGGAGCACCGCTCAATCCCATCGGCACAAGAGGAAGGTCCATGGCGATCGCAAGTTCCACAGCACCAATGCGCCCTTGAGACAATCTTGAGGAGACTGTCCCCTGTGGATAAATGTGAATGGATTGATTCTCACGCACCAGATCACGCGTCATCCTTAACAGGTGCTCATTTTGAAAACGAAAGTACAGCTCCTGCACAAACTCTCGGTATGAAACCTGCGATGGTTCAAAGCGTGCACCAAGCACATCACGAGGAGTGGAGAGGATTTTTGCATACACCTCATCATCCTCTGAAAGCTCCTCACCACGGTCCACATAACCACGCACTGCGCGGTAAACCTCCTCGGAAGGACGCTCACCAAGCAATGACTTCAGATCCACAGAAAGAATGTAACCCTTTGAAACCATGGGCAAAGCGTCAAGAAACCGACATCCAAACCTCGCCATGGGTTCGTGCCAGTTCTTCCCCTTGCTAATGATGGGCGCACGCAGACCAAGGTTCATGAACAGCTCTTGAAAAAAGAACCAGTCCATCTTGTGCGTGGAGTTACAGGCAAAGACTGCTGAGGTTTCAGGGAGATTCTCAACGCCTTCAAGCGCAACGTGCGTCCTGGTCAGCTTCTTCATCTGATCCCACAGAACCCGAAAGCTTTGAATCACCATGGGAGAGCCGAGAGGTTGAATCGTGTTGGCCAGCTGCAAGGTGAGCATGATGAGATCCTCCTTGAGTAGTCTTGAGGTAATCAATAATGAGTGAGCTCATACGATCAAGCGCCCTGTCATCCATGGCAGGATCAATAGGAAGGTAGAGGATCGAGCTCATCACCCTCCTTGCGTTGACAGGAATGTCATCACTCCCCTCGGGAGGATGAACCCAGGTGATGCTGGTACTTCCAAGCGCGGCATCAAAGCCTGCATCCTGTAAAATGACCCTCAGCGTATCGGGCGATGGCACCACCACAGCAAATAACCACCAGGTGCGATGACTCGCTGATACGCCTGGAATTTCAACATGATCACGAAGTCGATCGCTTAACGCCTGACCAAGCTTACGTCGGATAAACAAGTGTGACTCGTGCGCCTGCTCCAGGCGACGCCGCAACACTGTAAGCAGCGCATAACAGGGCCTGAAACGGATGCGTGGAATCAGCTCACTGCCAGGAAAGCCCCTCGTCAAACTCATCACAAGATGGTCATGACCTTCGCCAAAGGTGCTGGCCATCACCGCAAGCACGCTGTAACGACGTGGAGAACCGCCCACATAACGCAAGGGCACATGCTTCAAAATCTTCTTGAAGTATTCTCCCTCGTTCTGAATGTCATAGGACGACATCAAATCCCTGATCGCGTTGCGAACCTCACGGTTGGCCACAGAAATCATCGCACCACCAAGCGCTGTGAACGACTTGATGGAGCCAAAACTAAACATGCTAAAGTCAGCCTGTTCATGCCCCACATAATCATCTGCGATAAAGGCCTGAGCCGCGTCCTCAAACAACAACAAATCATGCTTCTTGGCGACCTCCGCGATGGCATCAAGACACATGCGACTGCCAAACAGGTGCGCGACCAGAATCGCCTTTGTTTTGGGAGTAATCCTTGATTCAAACGCAGAAGCATCCACGGACAAGGCTGCCATATCAAGGTCTACGGGCACTGCAACAAGGCCGTGAAACTCAATAATATCAAGCATATGTGGAATTGTAATCGCGCTTACAAGAATCTCGCTGCCTCGGGGCAACGCCAACGCCTGCAACGCAAGATCAAAACCTGTCCTCACTGAGAGTGTACACACCCATGGTGTCTCACCATGCAACGAAGCACTCTTGTAATGCGGCCCTTGCCAGAGATGCTCGATCTTGTACACAAGCTCTCTATGGGACTGCTCATCATGGCCTGTTTTTGAGGCAAACAAACCAGCGCCAAGATCGCTCCAGCCTATATCAATTCGTTTTCTGGGATACATCGCTCACCTTGTAGTTCATTGAGGGAACATCCGAAGACATAGACCTCAGCATGTTTCGTGCCACCGCCCCAAGTCCTTGAATTGGTCGCAGAACATGCCACTTATAATGCCTCTTACTTATTTCGCGTAACAAAAAATGTACAGTGAAAGTGCGTTTTTTGTCTTTTTGGTTAAAACAAACACAAATCAACAACCTCCCACAGCTTGAACGCAAAATAATCGCGCTGTGATGTTGCGTTATCTGCTTACAATGATTACAGAGAGCTACGAGGCCCTGCCTTAAACCTCACACACGTGTTCAACCTCAAGGAGCTGATATGGAGCGCATGGGATACGCCAAGTTCGTGATCGCATCAGAAGATCAAGACATCCGATTAATCGACGTGAGAGAACCCTTCGAGTTCACTCAGGGACATGTCAAGGGCGCGGAGCTCTTCCCCATGTCTGCCATTCAAAATGGCGAACTCCCTGAGAATGATGGGCGCACCGTAGCGCTGATTTGTCGCTCTGGCTCACGCAGTGCCATGGTCGCTTCTATCCTTGAAAGCCAGGGTTTTGAGCACACCATCAACATTGAGGGAGGCACGCTCGCTGCTGCTTCACTCTACCCCGAACACATTGAAAAGTAACCACTTCCTCACACCACCCACATCGAATTCAAAAGTTATGACAACGACCAAGCGCGTTCATATGATCTCTCTGGGCTGCCCCAAAAACAGGGTCGACTCCGAGGTCATGGTAGGACTGATCCAGAAAGACCAAGACTTCACCATGGTCCCTGACGCTGACGATGCAGACATCGTCGTCGTCAACACCTGTGGCTTTATCGATAATGCAAAAAAAGAGTCCATCGACACCATCCTTGAGATGGTCGACCTCAAGGAAAAGGGGTTGCTCGAGAAGGTCGTCGTGACAGGATGCCTCTCCCAGCGCTACTCCGACGAGCTTGAAGTTGAGCTCCCCGAAGTAGACACCTTCCTTGGCACCAAAACCTTCACCGAGATCAATCGCGCCCTGCGTGGTGAACTTGATGAGAAGAGCTACATTCAGCCTGGAAGCTTCCTGATGAGCAATGAGAGCGCACGCACCAACACCATTCGTGGTGGTACGGCCTACCTCAAGATTGCGGAAGGTTGCTCGCGTAACTGTAGCTTCTGTATCATCCCAAGTATCCGTGGCAAGCAGGTCAGCCGCACCATCGATGATGTGATCGCTGAAGCCAACCGACTTGGCGAGAGCGGGATCAAAGAGGTGGTCCTGGTGGCACAGGATATGACGAGCTATGGTATTGACCTTGACCCCAAGGCCAACCGTAACTACCTCGAAAGACTCCTGAAACGTCTTGACAAGGAAGCCACAAACATCGACTGGGTTCGCCTGCTGTACATGTACCCATGGAACTTCACCGATGAGCTTGTTGAGATCTTCGCGACCAGCGAACGCATCCTCCCTTATGTGGACATGCCTCTCCAACACATCAATCGCCGTATCCTCAAGTCGATGCGCCGCAACATTCAACGCGACGCTCAGATCAGGCTGATTGAAAAACTCCGCGAGATACCTGACCTCATCCTCCGCACAACCTTTATCGTCGGTTATCCTGGCGAAACCGAGGAAGAGTTCATGGAGCTCTATGAGTGGGTCAAAGAGGTTGAGTTTGATCGCGTTGGTGTGTTCACCTACTCACCTGAGGAAGGCACCTATGCAGCGACACTTGAAGATGATGTCCCCGAAGAGGTCAAGCACGAGCGTCGCGAGCGACTGATGACCTTACAGCAGGAAATCAGCCTCAAGAAGAACAAGGAATGGGTCGGCACCACCACAGAGGTCATCGTGGATGGTATCTCCGAGGAGCACGAGCTTGTCTTTGAGGGACGCCATTATGGACAGGCCCCTGACATCGACGGTGTGGTCTATCTGTCCTTTGACTATGGCGGAAAGATGCCCACACCTGGTGACATCGTGGAGGTCGAAATTCAGAACGCCACAGAGTATGATCTTGTCGGGATTGTGATCCCCGAGCAACCGATCAACCTCGACAAAGGCAACCTTGATTTCTCAATGAATTAAGTCAGTTGAGAACGCAAAAAAGAGGAGGCGCCTGCTGATAAATCAGCAGGCGCCTCCTCTTTTTTGCGTTCTCAAGCGGGATTATGCTTCCTGCAAGTGAGCCTCAAGGAACCAGAGAGATTCGTCAAGTTGGTTACTCACTGCGGTGAAGATATCCGCTGTGTTGGGGTCACCAAGTTCTTCGCTGGTTGCGATAGCTGCACGAGTGGTTTTTGCCACATGAGCGAAGCGATCTGCGAGAGCAGAGATGAACTTTTTGCTTCCGCCACTGCCTTCAGGGAAGGCGTCAAGACGACTCATTGCAGCGGTCTGACGCGCGGTGCCGTTAGCCACACCACCCAGTGTGGTCACGCGCTCAGCGAGGGTGTCCACGAAGGGGAAGATGTCCTGAGCAACCTTGTCAAAGAGCTCGTGAGCCTGAAGGAAGTGAATGCCTTTCACGTTCCAGTGAGCCTGCTTGGCTTGTGAGTAAAGGTCGAAGGTATCGACGAGCTGCTGGTTGATCAATTTGGTCAATTCAGCACGTGCTTCAGCATCGATATCGTGACGAGTTTGGTGGAGATTTGCTTTTGTCATTGGGACTGCCGTTTTGTTCACATTCATGATGAATATCCTTGGTTTGTGTGAATGGCACGCGTCGCTACGAGAGGCGCAGTGCCGTGTAATTCGTTCACCCAGTAACCTAAGACCACTCACTGGCCCGACAAGAGATTGTCCCAACTTTTTTTGGAGATAAGGCTCAAGGAGGGGGTATCGACTCGGCAGGAGGCGCGAGGATATCACGTAGTCGTTCGAGCGCTCGTGCGTGCATGCGGGAACACCATGATTTGGACTTGTTCAAGTCCTTTGCGATGTCCGTCAGAGAGTCCCCATAGTAGTGGTGTCGCTTGATGAGGACACGCTCCTCAAACTCAAGTTGGGCGAGCGCCTTGTTCAAGCGCTCATTCTCGTGTTTTTGCTCAAGGCGTTTATCCTGACGAGGAGCAATCGAGGTTTCGACCTGCTCAAGATCGCTCTCCTCCACCATGATCACAGTCAACACGTTACCCACCATGGAGCTCACACGATCGACGCTCTCGGAGAGGCTCTGTGAGGGAGGCTGACTCGCCGCAGTGGACTGATAATGTTCTTCCAGGTGGTCGTTAATTGCCTTGTGTGTCTGCACACGCTCGGAGCGTCGACGCGATTGCCAACCCTCCTTGCGACACCCGTCAAGGATGGCGCCACGGATGCGGTAGTAGGCATAGGTGGAGAAGTTCACCTTGCCGCCATGATCGTAACGACGCCATGCCTGTAATAGACCCATATTACCATACGCAACGAGGTCATCACGCTCGACGTCCAGCTTGAGCCCCATGAGGACCTTCTGGACGATGGACTGGACCAACCCCTGGTAGCGCTCAACGACCTGGCTTTCAGGAGCATCCGCAGGAGGTATCCCCCTGTCATCACTATGTTTAACCATATCACTCATGCGGCATCTTGGGCTGCGATAAACTCTTCGCGAACGTTGTGAGGTATGACAAACCACCAAAACATACTGAGTATCATGATTTTGCCATTCGATGCAACTGTGCGGTCATGGTGTCATTTTTCAGATCTGTGATCGCGAACTCTGGTCGAAACCATGGGAGTATGGTACTGCATTAAGCGGGTGCAGAGCGCCTCAAAATACGGAAGTAGAACCTAGACATACCATGTGCACGTGCCCCGTCACATCGAGAAGAGAGAGGATAGATCATGTCTGACTCAACCCCAGTGCTCAACGTAGCCTTTTACATGTTCACCGACATGAGCCCGTTAAATGGCCTCCCAGAGGCCGTCAAAAGCCTTGACAACTACGAGCACATCAAGGGCTCCATCATCCTGAGCTACGAGGGAATCAATGGCATGTTGGCTGGCATGCCCGAGCATCTTGAGCCCTTTATGGAGCAACTTATTGCGCTCCGACCTGCGCTCGGAGACATGCCCATCAAAAAAAGCTACTCCAGCGATATTCCGTTCAAAAAGCTGTTGATCAAAACCAAGCCTGAAATCGTCACCATGCGTGTCGATGGAGTCAACGCCATCGGCAAGACAGGACCTCATCTGCCTCCTGAAAAACTCCGTGACTGGATTCGCGAAGACAAGGACATGGTGTTTATCGATGTGCGCAACGACTTTGAATGCCAGATTGGCACCTTCAAGGGCGCCATTAACCCCAAAACAACCGCGTTCCATGAATTCCCTGATTACGTGCGTGAGCATCGTGAGGAATGGGCGGGCAAGGATGTCGTCATGTGCTGCACAGGCGGCATTCGCTGCGAGAAAGCAACCAGTTGGATGCTCGATGAAGGCTTTGACAACATCTACCAACTTGAAGGCGGTATCCTGAACTACTTTGAGAAAATCCCCGATGCAGAAAAAGACTGGGATGGTGACCTGTTTGTGTTTGATGAGCGTATCGCAGTCAAAACCAACCTTGAAGAGTCCCCCCTGACCATGGAGGAGGTAAAAGAAAAATACCCGTCTCAAAGCAGCGACGCATAAACACAGATGCCACGCACCGAGGGGGATGCGACCGCGTCTGTATCACTGATTGTTTGATGAAATTGTGTACTATTATTCCCCCTAACCAGATCTACTACGAACATGGCACGCTAAATGACCTTTTGGAAAGATATCGCTGAACACATCACCAAAGATGACCTCCTTAAAAACCTGACTCAACAAGAATGCGAAGCAGTCATCGATGCGCTCAACCTTCTTGTGTACGCTGATGGACAGGAGACTGTCCTCGAGCGCGCAGAACTGGAAAACCTCATTCATGACCTCCCCTGGGTCATCTCGGAGGGCAACAAGGCCGATGCTTACCTCAAGGAAAGCGCCCTGCTCTCACTGGGCATCAGTCAAAACGGCAAGAGTTTCGTCAAGGAGCGTGCCTTTGATATCGCCACTCGCCTACAGGGCGCAAAGCTCCGTAAACGCACACTGAAAATGGCCGCTGCTGTGGCCTATGCTGACTGGAACGCGGGCGAACAGGAGAGGTTTACACTGCTCACACTTGCAGAAGCATTTGAAATTCCTGCACCTTTTGCACATGCCATTATCGCAGATATCGAAAACGAATCGCGTGGCCTCTCTTTCCTTGATGAGCCCACCGAACCCGAGCTCGTCCCTCGTGCTGCTGAGCAAACCATTCGCAATGTCATCTCTTCAAACTTCCTCCAGGGATTCTTCCACGGACTTTTTGAAGACAATGACCTCAAACACCTCAGCAGCCAGGAGGCGCTCGCATTTATCGATGCGCTCTCCATCGCACTTGTCGCGGATGGATACCCTGAAAAAGAGGAACTCACCGAGTTTAAAACACAGCTCGAAAAGCTCCCCTTCTCCAGCGAAGATGTGGGCAAAGTCCAGCTCCGCGTGGAGTCCTGTCTTCACACCCTGCGCGCCACACCTGACGATGAACTCGACAACTTCATCAATGAAGTCGCCGTGCGCATCCCCTCTGAACACCTCAGAGAGCGTGCCCTGATCATGGCTATCCACATCACACACGCAGATCTCGATATCACCGAGGAAGAGCAGCGCATGCTTGTCAGGCTCGCTCAAAACTTTGATATCTCCAGCGAGCGTCTCAATGATCTCATCCTCAGCATCAAAGAAGATACCGAGGAAGGATTCCTGGCCCACTGATCTCACATGAATCACGCTTTATCTCAGCAGCAGCTCGTTGAGCTGCTCACATCGCCAAGCTCCCCACTCTTTGGGGAGCTTGTCTTACTTGTGGATGACGTCGAGCTTGAACTCAACATCAAGCGCTTTGGCTACCCCAAGGATAACGCGTTTAGCCACTCCTCTCTTGCCGATAAACTGCGTGATGCAGATTACCTTCACACACTCATCGACATGGCCACCTTACGCCTTGAAGAAGACGATGATGACGCTCCTGTGCTACTTGAACTCCTCGACATGTTGCAAAAACTCAAGAAAATTAACCAAGCAAACACAGACACTTACAATGGATTTTAATTTTCTTGTTTGACTCACATCAATTCGTAACAACAATAATTACAAATCCGACCGACAAGGATCTCGGACCATGAACACAAGCAGCCGTTTCTCTACAACTATTCATATCCTCACCTTACTGGCACACATGACCCCGGAGCGCGTAAACTCCGAGTTCATCGCAGGAAGTGTGAATACCAATGCTGTAGTTATTCGACGATTGCTCTCATTGCTTCGAGACGCCCAGGTCGTCTCTTCTCGCAGCGGACCAGGTGGTGGTTGGCAGCTCGACCAAAAGCCAGCATCCATATCTCTTCTGGATGTCTTCAAGCTTGTCGAACACCATGACCTCCTCCCCTTGCCCGCTCAGGAACCAAACCCAAAGTGCCCCGTAGGTCAAAACATACAGGCAGCTCTGGAAGGCCATATTCAAGACGCTCAAAGCGCCTTTGAACTCAGCCTGTCACACGTCACAATCCAGGATCTTCTCGAAGATATGGATTTGCCCGACCTATAAAGAATCCGAAGTACGCCCCACCCCAGGTCAACGCACTTCACTTACTCACGAGCTTCTTTGAACGTTTTACTTCGTGCACGCAAATTCGTAACAACTATAGTTACATTAACAACCACTCAAGGAGAAATCTCATGTCAACCATCGCAGTTACAGGCTCAACAGGACAACTCGGCGCTCTCATCATCAAATCTCTCAAAACCAAAGGCGCAAACGACGTCATCGCGCTTGCTCGCACTCCCAGCAAAGCAGAAGCCCTCGACGTCCCCGCACGCAAAGCTGATTACAACCAGCCCAACACACTCCTCTCAGCTCTCCAGGGCGTGGACACCTTGTGTCTTGTCTCCTCCAGCGAGGTGGGAAAACGCCTTGAGCAACACGCCAATGTCATCAACGCTGCCAAGGAAGCTGGCGTCAAAAATATCGTCTACACTAGCCTGCTTAACGCCGACACCTCCACGCTCTCTCTTGCTGGCGAACACATCGGCACCGAAAAACTCCTGAAAGAAAGTGGCCTCAACTACACACTGCTCAGAAATGGCTGGTACACAGAAAACTACGCCTCCGCAATCTCCGCCGCTCCGCAAATCGGTGGTGTATTCGGAAGCGCCAAGGACGGCAAAATCTCGGCTGCTACACGCCAGGATTACGCCGAGGCTGCTGCGGTAGTCCTGACACACATTGATGACCACAAAAACGCCTCTCATGAGCTCTCTGGTGATGTCGCATTCACCCTGGAAGACCTTGCCAATGAAATCGGCAAACAAACCAACAAATCAATCTCTTACACAAATCTTCCTGCAGAAGAATACGCAAGCGTTCTTATCAAAAATGGCGTCCCAGAAGGCTTCGCACATATGCTCGCTGATCTCGATGTAGAAACAGCAAAAGGCGCGCTCCACGATCCAAATAACAACACTCTCTCCACACTGATTGGCCGCCCCACCACACCACTCTCCACAGCGGTCAAAGACATCCTTAATGGCTAAGAAAAACAAGCGACCATAACAGGGGCGGCCATTTGACAAGTCAAATGGCCGCCCCTGTTATGGTCGCTTGTTTTTCTTTAATCTCTGCGTCTTACATCACCACTACCTGACACGCTTTTGCTCACATGCTTTGTGCCACAGTAGTAATTGACATCACCGCTTCCTGACACCGACACATCAAGTCGCTCAGTCACACACACGTCCACATCAGATGAACCCGTGGTCGTGACGCTTGCCTCATACGCAACAAGCTCTGCTGCCCTGATATCAGACGATCCCGAGGTTTCGATCTCCAACACATCTACCTCGCCCACAAGCTCCATGTCTGATGAGCCCGAGGCAAACAAATGCAACGCGCCAGCATCAAGCTCCACAATGTCAATATCTGATGAGCCTGATGTCTCCACCACGAGGTCATCTAACTTGCCTCGTAGCTTCACATCGGATGATCCCGACGTGCTCACGTGCAACGAACCTCCTGTCAGATCAATCACCCTCAAATTAGACGAACCGCTCACGTGAATGTCGTCCACATAAGGTGTGTAAATCTCCATCACCAGAGGTAAATCAGGGGCTAACCACTCGTCGGTATCAATGTACAACGACTCTCCATCCTGATCTGCGTTCACGTAAGGAAGCAGGTTGTCATCGCCTGTAACGACGACCTTACTGCAATCACACACGTACACATCCACCGTGTTAAATGAGCCGCCTGAAACCTCGATTTCACGCACAACTCCAATCTCTTTGGTGACGCTCCCCTCCACACCATTGCCTTCCACTCGGACGAGCTGACATCCTGTGCCTAGCACCATGGCAAACAGCATTCCACACACCACACCTACACGTGTAAACATCTAAAACTCCTTGAAAAATTAAGCATTCACTTCACGACTTGCGTCTCATTACTTTGAACACATGATAGGTCTAGGAATCGTTTCTTTTTTGTGCATTTATTTTTAAATAGGTTCACCCTTGCATCTGTAAGTATTTAAAATTATTATCAAATCAAGTCGTAACAACTGTGAACTCATACTATCCACACAGAGGTGCACATGCATCTTTGCGCGCAGAGTTCGCATCTTGAAGTCAAAGTCGTCTTACCTATTAACCTTTTGGCAGGAGCAGATCTTATGGCCACACGTACAGCCAATGAAACCACCAACTATTTCATCAATCAGGCGTTTAATATCCTCGATATCGACCCCACCATGCGCGATGTCCTTGAGACACCAAGCCGCGAAGTGCGCGTTGAACTCATCATCACCAAGGATGATGGCTCGCTTGGGCACTACATCGGTTTCCGTGTTCAACACGATGACACGCTCGGTCCGTTCAAAGGTGGTTTGCGCTATCACCCCAATGTGGACATCGATCATGCGCGCTCACTTGCCAGTCTCATGACATGGAAGACCGCGCTCATTGGTGTCCCTTTTGGAGGTGGCAAGGGCGGAATCCAGGTCAATCCTCATGAACTCTCCGAAGCCGAACTTGAGCGCCTCACACGTAAATTTATTGATGCGATTCACGACATCATCGGGCCTCATCGCGACATTCCTGCGCCTGATATGAACACCAACGCCAAGGTCATGAGCTGGATCTTTGACCACTACTCTCGCTATCACGGCTTTAGCCCTGGTGTGGTCACGGGTAAATCAGTGGACCTGCACGGCTCACTTGGTCGTGATGCTGCCACAGGCCGAGGCTGCGCCTTCGCCTTGCGCGAGGTTTTACACCATGACGACAAAAAGGTTGAAGGCACACGCGTCGCCATTCAGGGATTTGGTAACGTGGGGAGCTGGGCAGCAAGGCTTCTTCACGAACAGGGCGCTCGCATCGTCGCGCTCAGTGATATTAGTGGCGCCATCTACAATGCTGATGGCTTCAACATCCCCGATGTCATGAAGCACACATATGAGGAAGAAAACACACTCGTAAGTTATCCAGGTGCCCAGGTCATCGATGGCTGTGACCTCCTCACCTGTGAATGCGATGTCCTGATGCCCGCAGCCATTGGACACGTCCTTACCGAGGAGAACGCCCGTGACGTTCAAGCAAAATACATCATTGAAGCAGCCAACGGCCCCACCACTGTTGAGGCTGACGCAATCTTCAACGAGCGTGGCATCATTACCGTCCCTGATATCTACGCCAACGCGGGTGGTGTCACCGTCAGTTACTTTGAGTGGACTCAGAATATCCAACAACACCGATGGGAAGAGGATGAGGTCAACCGCAAGCTCGAAAACCACATGGTTCGCGCGCACAACAAACTTCGCGAGACCATGCACGCTTATAACATCCCCATGCGTCAGGCAGCCTTTGTCACTGCGGTCGAACGTGTGCTGAAAGCGACACAGGAGCGCGGACTCCAGTAACATACTGTATATAAAAGCAAATTGGGCCAGTTTATCTTCAAGATAAACTGGCCCAATTTGCTTTTATCTTTCAGATAAACAAATCAATGGGGCGAGGAATTGCGCAGCAATTCCTCGCCCCATTGATTTGTTTATCGTGGTTCTTAGTGGTCCTTTTCAGCGTAGTGAATACGCCAGCTTGTACCCTCGGTGCCGTCCATAATTTCGACCTGCATGGCGAGCAGTTCGTCACGGATTTCGTCAGCACGAGACCATTCCTTGTTGGCGCGCGCTTCGTTGCGTGCATCGATTTTGGCTTCGATCTCAGCGGTATCAAGACCAAGTGTTTTCACCGTGAGATCCCTGAGTTCAAGCAACTTCTCGGAGGGCTCACCTTGCAAGACACCCAGAATGTGGCCTGCGTTGCGGATGTTCTCGTAAATGGCGAGCATGGTGCGAATTGCAGGGGCCTTGGGTTTCTTCTTGGACTGGGTGAGTTCGTTAGCCCACTTGGCCTGCTCGTGAAGCAATGTAACAGCCATACCAGTGTTGAAATCTGATGCCATCACATCTTCAAGGCGATCCATAAAGCTCACGATCTGCTCGCCGCGCTTCTTGTCCATCCACTCATCGGTGGGTGCATCATCGCCTGGCTTGAAGCCGCCGCGCTCAAGTGATTCCTCAAGACGTGCAAGCACGTCGTAGAAGTAGACCATGTGACGTGTGGCCTCGTTGAGCGCATCAAAGGAGTAGTTCAGGGGGTTGCGATAGTGCGTGTTGTACATAAAGAGCCTGATCACCTCGGGGTGATACTTCTCCAACACATCGCGTGTGGTCCAGAAGTTGCCAAGAGACTTGCTCATCTTCTCGCCGTCGATGTTCAACATTGCGACGTGCATCCAGTTGTTGGCAAACGTCTTTCCTGTGCAGCCCTCGGATTGCGCGATCTCGTTCTCGTGGTGTGGGAAGCTAAGATCCTGACCACCACCGTGAATGTCGAGCGTCTGGCCAAGGTGCTTCATGCTCATGGCAGAGCATTCGATGTGCCAACCAGGACGGCCAGCGCCCCATGGAGACTCCCATGAAGGCTCACCAGGCTTTGCGCTCTTCCAGAGTGCGAAGTCAAATGGATGCTCTTTCTGCAAGTCATCATCGCTCTGGACGCGACCACTTCGGCCAGCTTCCATATCTTCCAGACGCCTCTTGGAGAGCTTGCCATAATCATCAAAACGATTGACGCGATAGAACACATCACCATCGCCTGTGACATAGGCGTATTCACGCTCAACGAGGGTCTTGACCATCTCAATGATCTCCTCGATATGGGTGGATACCTTGGGCTCAACATCAGGGCGTTGAATGTGAAGGCTGTCAAAGTCGCGCTCAAGCTCCTTGATGAATTGCTCTGACAAATCAAGGGGTTCCACACCTCGCTCTGCGGCTCGCTTGATGATCTTATCGTCCACATCTGTGTGGTTGCGCACGTGAGTGACATCGTAGCCAAGGTGACGCAAGAAGCGCTGCACCACATCAAAGAAGACGAACGTGCGCGCGTGTCCAATGTGAGTCAGATCGTAGACAGTGACACCACAGACGTACATCTTGATCTTGCCTGGCTCAATCGGGATAAGCTCCTTCTTTGAGCGACTCATGGTGTCATAGATCGTCACACTTCGGAGAGAACTGGCTTCTTGTGTCATCTTGCTACTCTTTGCTGTTTGCGAATCACGCCGCCCAACGCAGCGTTTCCATGGTGATTGTATAGATTACCTGACAGGCAAGCCTATTTAATCCGCTTTATTTCATTTCGCAAGCATACGTTCCAGGTTCAGTGGACACAGGCAGACCAAGCAGCTCAATGACGGGAGCTTCTGTCCACTGAACCTGGGACAAAGGGTTCAGGCCGTGAGCAAGAGCGACTCTGCTTCTCGCATCACATCACGCAATCGAGCGGCTTCCTCAAACTTCAACTCCTTGGCAGCCTCCTTCATCTGTTCGCGCAACGTCTTGATGTATGCTTCAAGCTCTTTTGAGGTCATGCTGCGCAAGGAGAGCGTCTCACCATTTCCACTGCCTGCTGCTTCAGCTGTGGCGTTTTCATCCTCGGGCACATGCTGCTCAAGATCGTGGATTTTCTTGCGAATTGTCCTGGGCGTAATGTTGTGCTCAAGGTTGTGAGCTTCCTGCAATCCTCGGCGACGATTGGTCTCGGAGATCGCCTCCTTCATGGAATCTGTCATCTTGTCAGCATACAGAATCACGCGACCATTCTGGTTACGCGCAGCCCTACCAATGGTCTGCACAAGGCTTCGTGTACTGCGCAAGAAACCTTCCTTGTCCGCATCGAGAATGGCGACAAGGCTCACCTCGGGAATATCAATCCCCTCTCGCAGGAGGTTAATCCCCACAAGCACATCAAAGATGCCCTTTCGCAAATCGCGCAGCAAATTCATGCGCTCAATGGTGTCGATGTCGCTGTGCAGGTACTTGACCTTGATGCCAAGCTCATGAAGATACTCTGTCAGATCCTCACTCATGCGCTTGGTCAACGTGGTGATCAACACACGCTCGCCTTTGTTAATCGTCGCCACGACCTCACCATACACATCATCCACCTGGTCTGTGGCTGGCCTGACCTCGATCTGAGGATCGACCAGACCTGTGGGGCGAATGATCTGCTCGACCACAATACCTTCGGTCTTCTCAAGCTCCCAGTTTCCTGGCGTAGCCGAGACATAAATCCCCTGATTTACACGCTCCATAAACTCATCAAACTTGAGAGGGCGGTTGTCCTTTGCGCTTGGCAACCTGAACCCGTGTTCGATAAGCGTGGATTTACGCGATTGATCACCTCGGAACATTCCCCCAATCTGTGGAATCGTCACGTGGGACTCATCGACCACCAACAACCAGTCGTCAGGGAAGTAGTCCAACAAACAGGGAGGTGGTGCGCCTGGCCCCCTGCCAGACAGATGCCTTGAGTAGTTCTCAACGCCCTTACAGTACCCCATGGTGATCATCATCTCGATGTCATACTGGGTGCGCTGTGATAATCGCTGCGCCTCAACAAGCTTGCCAACCGCTTGATATTCTTCAAGAACTTCGGTGAGCTCTTCCTGAATCGATTCGACTGCGCTCTTCTTGCGCTCGGGCAAAATAACGTGGTGACTGTTTGGATACACGGCGACGCGTTCAAGCTCACGTAAACGCTTGCCTCGCAAAGGATCAATCTCGTACAACGCCTCCACCTCGTCACCAAAGAGTTCGATGCGAAGCGCCTTCTCCTCCTCGTGCGCAGGGAAGACTTCAATCACATCGCCCCTGACCCTGAATGTACCACGGAAGAAGTCGAGATCCTTGCGCTCATACTGAATCGCCACGAGCTTCTCGAGGATGCTCTTACGCGACATGATCGCACCCTTCTCAAGAAACAGCATCATGTTCAAATAGGCTTCACTTGAACCAAGACCATAAATACATGACACGCTCGACACGATGATCACATCACGACGCTCAAACAAACTCCTCGTCGCCGCGTGTCGCATTCTGTCAATCGCATCGTTAATTGCGCTGTCCTTCTCAATGAAGGTGTCCGTGGATGGAATGTACGCCTCGGGCTGATAATAATCATAGTAGGAGACGAAATACTCCACGGCGTTGTTCGGGAAGAACTCCTTGATCTCATTGTAAAGCTGCGCGGCCAACGTCTTGTTGTGCGCCATCAGCAAGGTTGGCTTTTGCACCTGCTCAATCACCTGACAGATCGTGTAGGTCTTGCCTGTCCCTGTGGCACCAAGTAACACCTGATGCTTGTCGCCATTCTCAAGCCCATCGACAAGCTCCTTGATCGCGGTCGGCTGATCGCCTGCTGGCTCGTACTCACTGACAAGCTCAAACCGCCTGTTCGCATACGATGGATCTGTCTCCTGTGGCTCCACATTGATCTGCTCTTTTGTCACCATTGTCACAATATATCCTCATCCTGAATGAATCGCACACCCGACCCCATATCGGGAGTGATGCAACCTTTGACGCGCTCGTCCTATTCCCTGAACACTGTACCAAATTTCAGTATTCAAAACAGCTCAAAACATCATCTCTGTGCAGGCCAACGCCACACATAAACCGCAACGATGAAATCTGAAATAAAAGATCGTATCGCCTTGTTTTGAGGGGGCTCTTGGGGTTGACTTTTTGCACCAATCTGACCGATGCTGACCTCATAATTCCCCATGGTCTGGAGCGCTGCTCCACCATCACCCTTTACCACATCCCCTCTTTCAGGAGAGTTCTTCACTATGAGTGAATATGTCGATCCCCATGATATCTACGCCATTAGCGATATAGAGCCCGAGGTCGATGACCTGCGTCGTCGCATCAATAACCTCCGTAAGGATCTCCACCGCTACTGGGTTGACAAGGAAACCCTTGTGGATTTGATGACCATCTGCACGCTCGCTCAGGAACCTCTCCTTCTTGTGGGTAAGCCAGGCACGGCCAAATCTGACCTCGTCGTCAAGTTCGTACAGGCCATCGGCCTTGATACAAACTCCGAGGATTACTTCGAATACATGCTCACACAGTTCACCGAACCTGGTGAAATTGTCGGCCCTATTGACATCAATCAGCTCAAAGATGGACGCTACATGCGTCGTGTCAGCGGCAAGCTCCCACAGGCTCGCGTGGTCTTCCTTGATGAGATCTTCAAATCAAACTCCGCGATCCTCAACACGCTGCTCACCATCATCAACGAACGCAAGTTCTACCAGGATGGTAAACCTGCCAAAGTCCCGATGTTGATGCTCTTTGCTGCCACCAACGAGATCCCCGACAACGCTGAACTTGCCGCATTGCGCGACAGGTTCACGCTCAAAGCCGAGAGCCGTCCTGTGCGTTCCTACGCCTTTGATGACCTGCTCGCCAAGGGCCTCCAAAACGAGGTCTACAAGGCCACCAAACAACGCCCGTGGGCCGATCGTGCGAGCCTTGAAGACTTCCTCAAACTCAAGGTCTACCTCGATCATATCTTTGCAGGTGAACTTGAAGATGGTGTCCACCACCGCGACCGCTACTTCCCCGATGACGTCTACAGACTCTTTGTACGCATCCTGAAGTCTCTTGAAAAAGAGTTCCGCTACGAAGTCAGCGACCGTAAAGTCATCAAACTTTACAAGCTCATTCGTACACGCGCGTTCCTCATGCACGGCGGTGTGGTCAGCAAATCTGACCTTGTGCTGCTTCGCTACATCTCCGACCGCGCAGAAGACCTCGACGCCATGCGCGATATGGTCGATCGTATGCTCAGCGTCGACTGATCTGCTGCACACGTATACCCTCAAAGGAGAATTTGGCGACCATTTGCTGCGCAAATGGTCGCCAAATTCTCCTTTTAAAACAACCACTTCAAAACACCACACAACACCATGACCTCGCAATCCCAGTCACAGCCTGAATCCCACGACGCTGAGCTTGCTCCTGAAGTGGTTCACTTCCACACCCTTGAACGCTCATCCCAGAAGGTTGAACGCAGCATCCTTGAAGCCTACCTCCTTGGTAGCCTCAACCTCTCCGCCATGCGCTGGTGGGAACATCTCAACCTCCTTGAAGATGCTCTGGAATGTTACCGCTATCTGAGCGGTCGCATCTATGACAAGGGACAGCGCGGATTCACACACCTCCCCTTTATGCTCATCGTCGATCTGGTGATCCTTATTGAACTTGGTGACAGAGCCCCCTTTGCATCAGAAACCCTCTCCTCACAATGGCTCCCTCAGGAGCGACGCCTTCGCATTGATTACGAAAACTTGCTCCTTGGCACCTTGCTTCAGGAGCGCTCCTTCGTGGAGGCGCGCGAACGTCTCTCCACAAAACGTGACGTGCGTCAGGGCGCAGTACAGCGCCTTGCAGAGCTTTTACTCCAGACCTTTGGGCGCTATTACCCACAGTGGCTCACCGTCAACCCATCTCACCTGCGTGGCTTTGGATTCCCTCCGATCACCAACATCAGCAGCGCCGAGATGCGCACATCTCTGGAACAAAGACTCGACGATGAGCTCATCTTCACGGATGCACTCCACCACATGCTCCAGGGCATCTCCAACAACGTCTACTGGAAAGACATCCTCAAACAAGAAGACCTCTTTGAAATCGAACACTGGGAACTTCTCGACAATGAATCCACACGCATTGGCGTGCGACAAATTACCGAGATAGAACGACGACTTGGAGAGTTTCGACTCCCTCGTGTCAGGCTCCAACAGGAGGCCATGGAGGTCGACACCGACTTTGATGATGACACAGTCTACCCCACGGGCGGCTTTTCTGGCCTCACCACACGTGGCTCCTTTGAAAACCTCGTGCGCTCCGAACTTGTCTACCTCGGAGAGGGGAGCCCCATTAGCCTGTTTGACCTGCGGTTTAGCGAAAACGAGCTGCTGTTTTACATGCGTAACGATGGCGTCATGCGTCGTCGCCGCCGCTTTGTACACGTGGTCCTCGACCTCGACACTGCGTTTCATTACAAGTCACCAGGTTATGAATACCCGTTCTCAACCCTCACACAGGGCCTCATCGTTCGACTGATACATGACCTGATCACCACCTTTGAAGAGGATGCTGTCACCATTCACATCCACTATATTCACAAACCTGATCAATCACTCCCCCACGATGTCATGGTCAGAAACAGGGAGCGCGTTGAACGTGAGATGTCTCTTGTCAAGCTCTCGCTTGACCGCGAAATCCGACAGGAACTCGTCGAAATCTCCATCAAGGAAGACATCGACCTCGACGAGATCCAGTTTGCCAAGGGCCGCATCTACGCGCTCGCTTTTTGCTTTAGCGCCACACAAGAAACCTTCTGGCGTAGCTTGTTTAACGACCTCCAACACGTCAGAAATCCTGTGCAAGGCATCGTCTATCCTGTCGCTCTCGACGAACCCTCCGAAGACACTGTCTCCTCCGAGTTGCCTCTCTTCTTCCCCATGAAAGGGCTCTCCTTTACAGAGGTCGCCTCGCAGAAAAACGAACTCTTCGCGCGCATTGTCAGCGGCAAACGCATTTAACAACCTCAAAATAAAAAGAGGGGGCGGCCAAAATCGAAGATTTTGGCCGCCCCCTCTTTTTATTTCTTTATCAATAACTTAGAAACTTAAACTACAAAAGATTTTCTTTCTCGCGATCATCTCCAGATTCAAGCTGCTGATCGAGGTTCTTGTCCTCATTAATCGAGTCTTGCATCGTGGTGTCCTCAAGAGGTTCTGCTGGACGCTTGCTGCTCTCAACCTGCTCTTCGTCCTCATCATCCACCATCGCATGCTCTGTGATTTGCAAACGATAAATCGGCTCGGGCATATCAAAGCCCTCCTTGTCGTAACGCACCTTCACACGACGAATCGCTTCACTACGCATCGCCACCCAGTCATGCTCGCGCTGATCAACCCAGCCATAAAACGCACACACCACACTTGAATCGGCCAGCTCATCAATCGTCATAAACGGCGCGGGATCTTTCATCACGCCATCAATGCTTGCGATCGCTTCAAGACCAATACGACGTGCCTCAAGGAGGTTCTCCTTGGTACCAATACCCACATTGAAGGTAAAGCGGCGGCGAGGATTGTGAGAATAGTTGGTCAACACCGACTTGAAGACCTGTGCGTTAGGGATACGTACATGGTTACCATCAAAGGTCATCAACACGGTATCTCGCATCGTCATGCGCACGATCTTACCTGTTTGGTCGCCAATCTGAACCACATCACCCTTTTTGTAAGGTTGTCTGGCGCTGAGCATCAAACTCGACAGATAGTTCTCCACAATATCCTGGAACGCAAAACCAATCGCCAAACCAGCGATACCCGCAGTACCAAGCAATGCGCCCACAACCGCAGTGATATCAAGGAGTTCAAAGATCAACAACAAGCCAAGAATAAGCACCGCAGTGCTCACAACCTGACGTACAAGCTCACGAATGAGAGGTCTTCCCTCAAGGCGTCGGTAAGGCCAGTCCCAGCGCTTGACTGCACCAGATACTGTCCATGTGATGACCAACAACACCAACGCGATTAACAACAGAGGCAACGCAGCCACAACTTTTGCCACGATTGTCTTGGCCTGTGAAAACGCAGGTCTCACGCGCTCCGAGATCTCGGTTGGAATACTCAGATCGTTGACCACATAGAGCACGCCATCAACTTTCTGCGTAAGCTCGGCTGCCTGAGTACGCTCATCCTCTCCAAGAACCTCCCCTGTCAAGGTGACGATGCCACTCTTAACCTTGACCTTCACATCAGATAAGCCATTGACTTCACTGTATATGTCTTCAAGCTTTTCTTTGAGTGCCTGCGCCTCTTCATCAGCGACTTCGGCCTGTGACTTGGAGTTACTGGTCTCCTGAGGGACCGCAGACTCTTGCACTTGAATCAGGTTTTGAACTGCAAGTACATGCTCAACCTTTGACGCAATCCTCTCGGCCTGCTGTCGTTGCTCAAGCTCTGACACGGCTCCTGTCAGCGTCACAAGGCCAGCTCTGACCTTGAACTCCACGCTTTTTAGCCCCTCGAACTGACCAAACAACTCGCCAATATGCTGAGTAATTTGCTCATCGTGTGACAAATACGCAGGAGCTGGTGGAGCCTCTTGCTGCACAACCTCCGCAGCAGGTGCTTCAGCACCTTCCTGAGCAAGCGCAATCGAGCCCACTGACAAACTGGCCAACACACCAAGGCCAAGAATATACTTGCCTCTTCCTTTCAAAACTCGACTCAAACTCACAAAAACTCCATAAAATTAGTACACATACATCATGACGAGCAGCAACCACTTCAACAGCAGCAAAATGGCACCTCTTATCCTGAACGGGTATGGGCATTTTAAGCACTCGCACACGCTCGCCCATGACAAAAACGAGGAGAGAGGATGTTTCATGTGAAACATCCTCTCTCCTCGTTTTTGTCATGGGCGATAATTTTCAGTACAGCTCTTCGCCATTCTCCACGTAGACCTGTGCACCTTTCACATCCACACGGTTGTGATGCACAGATGGGCTGGCTGATGTCGCTCTGTCAAACTCCATGTTTGTTGGCGTTAACACAAGCTCCTCAAAACGCTTCATCTCTTTACCACGCAGTGAAGGGGCTCGCATGATATCAACCTTCAGGGGATCGACGAACTTGCCACCCTTCTTCATTCCGAAGTGAAGGTGAGGCCCTGTGGAACGCCCTGTGGAGCCCACCTTTCCAATCAATGTCTTCTTGGTCACCTTTACACCAGGCTTGATCGTGCGTGGAATATGAGAAAGGTGCGCATAATGTGTGGAGTAGCCATTCTTGTGCTTGACCACGACCAGCTTTCCATTTGCGCCTTTCCAACCTGCAAAGGTCACCGTGCCATCTGCCACGCTCATCACAGGTGTTCCTGTGGGCGCACCATAATCCACACCTGCATGGAGCTTCCATCGCTTGAGCACGGGGTGAAAACGCTTACCATAAGTGCTTGTAATACGGACATTTGAGAGTGGGTTCTTCAAGAACAGTCGCTGCAAACTCTTGCCCTGCCCATCGTAATATCCCTGCTCATCATCTTCGGTCTCATAAAAGTACGCGCCGTAAGATTCTGTAGGTGTCTTGTAGCGTGCTGCCAGTACACGACCTGTACGCAACATCTCACCATCAAGATGAATCGTCTCAAACACCACGGCAAACTCATCACCAGGTCTGGTCTTGGCGTTGAAGTCGATCTCGGACGCAAAAATATCGATGAATGAACCCACGATCGGCGCGGTGAGCCCTGACTTCTCCATTGATTGCCACAGAGATGTCGTGACTTTTCCACCAATCACCTCGCGCTTGATCTCAAGTGGTACTTTAACTTTTTCGCTTACATATGTGCCATCAGACTTTCGGCGCGCCTCCCAGATGTCCTCTGGCGAGGTCTTGTAGCGAAAGCGTGAAATATTGCCAGCGATGTCGACCGATGCGCTCCACTCGTTGCCTGGCTTGCTCTGACGGAAATCAAAGAGCTTCCCCACACTGCTGACAGCAAGGTGGATGGCATGATTACTCAGGCCATGTTTTTGCAACGCCGCCGAGACAGACTCATTACGTGCGATCACGCCCTTGAAGTCCATGCTCTTGCCCTCTTCCCAGCGCTTGAGCTCGGGCTTGCTTGTGACATCCCCTGTTTTGCTGTTCTCTTCCGCAATTTCAACCACGCTGATCGGTTGACGCGCAGCGTCCACGCTCTGCAAGACAATCTCGTGTGCGAGCACGATCGTCTCGGATTTTTGCAGCGCTAACTCCTGTGGTGTCTCTTCAAAGTCATGAAAACCCACAAAATAGACAAGTCCACCCAGCACAAGAAGCGCCATCACCACGACTCGCCATCGTCCTTGATGGCTCTTGCCTCCGTAGCTTCGCGGCTGACGCAAAAGATCGTTGAGAAACGGATCTTGATTCACTGTATTCTCTCTTTGCCGTTCCAGCCAACGCCCAAAAATAAACCATTTCTTGTTTTATCCCAGAAACTTACAAGACAAAACACAGGTCCATCCACATGATCATCCTCTGGAGAGGCTTCAAACTCAATACGACCATGCATGGGCTCGAATCATTGGTACAGATGTCCGCAAAATCATTCACGATAGCATCTGATTCACCACTTGGCCCCCCTTGTTAGTCGTCCCTTAAGTTGAAGTCAAGCACCTACAACATATCGCTCGCCCTCCTGGGCAAGCCTGAGACCGCTCTCAAATGTCGATCCACTGAGTTCATCAGGATAGTGTACCACACGCATCTTTTGCTGAAGCTCTTCAGGCAGTTCCAGCAGCTTGAAGAGTGGCGTGTGCGCAGCTCCCAGACTTGACTCATGCAGAATAAAGTCTGCATCCGAGAGCCACGCCACAAGCTCATCATCATATGCCGTGTCACAGGAATACCCAAAGGTGTGCTCTCCATCGCTGATCCTCATCGCCATGGCAGGCAAGTGATGACGTGTCGCACGGATCTCAATAGAAAACGGCCCGATGGTATGTGTCTCGCTCCAATCAAGCGTGGTGACATCAAGGAAGTCATCCAGGCTCTGCTCATGAAAATCCTTACCATCCCACAACACATGCAGTGAGGCTTTTAACCTTGTCCAGAGGTCCTCATTGGCCTCATGTGAAGTGTACAACTTGAGCTTCTTCTCGTACGCAAACCTCAAGTAACATGCGGTCATCTCCAGACCATTGACATGATCACCATGAAGGTGTGTCAGAATCATCGCATCAAGGTGCTGCGCATCAAGAGGCTCTCCCTTGTGCATAAAACCACTACTCCTGAGCGCTCGGCGATAGCTATCAGGGCAATCCACGCCCAACACAAAGTCGTCCTTTCTTAACACAAAGTGCGTTCCCCAGTGCTTGACCGAAAACGCGTCTCCTACACCTGTCATGAGCACTTCAAACATACTTCCTCCGATTTAGAGCGTGATAAAGGGTATCAAAATCCCTCACACACTATCGACAAATAGAGGAAAAAGAAAGGGCGTGTTCCTGAGGAACACGCCCTTTCTTTTTCCTCTATTTGTCAGCCACTTGGACTAGGGGAGAATCAAAGGAAGAGTGGTCACTGTGCCGTCAGGCAACACGGCGATAAGCGCGATTGATTCAAGGTTCACACCAGCCTCAAAGATATCTGTCACCAGTCCTGTCGAACCGCTGGCCATCACAACCACAGGTGTTGTGAAGTTACTAAAGTCGATCGCTGCGTCTGTCTTCACCACAGTTGCAAAATCAGCGACAGGATTCACAACCTCAAGGACGGTATTGGTTTCAGACGACAGCGGTACATAGCCCACAAAGTCCTTGTATTCAAAACTATCCACGATGTTTGTATCAGCACCTTCTGCACGTATACCCACTGCAGGAGTGTCGGGAGAGCCATGGTGCAACTTGACCAACACACTATCAGGATCGGCAGCACCAAGCCCCTCATTACCTTCTGTGGTCAAGATCTCAAACGCTGCATCGCCCTCGGCGCCTACCACCCCTGAAGCCACTGCAATTGTAGTGGAGCCAGGATCAAGGTTAATGGTTGGCGCGTCGACCACGGGTGTGGTGTCATCTTCGGAATCAGGCGCTGCAATATTAAGATCAAGGTCGGTGCCTGAAGGCACTGTGATAAATGGCGTTGCTGTACGGAATGCAAAATCATCAATGAGCTTCACACCATTGCCGTACACATCGACCACCTCGGCGGCAGGATCAGGAGAATTATGAACAACCTGCAATCGTGCAGCGCTGCTCAACGCAAGACCTGGACTCGCAGCAGGGGTCGCAGCGTCAAGACCAAGGAATGCAGTCAAACCAAACGTACCTTCTGCAAGAGAACCTGTCGCAGCAATCACAACCTGTTGACCTGCAAGACTACTCAGATCTGTGGTTTGAAAACCTGCCACAAATTCATCTGTCGTCGCCTCGTTGATATTCACCAGCGCTGTCCCGCCAAAGGTCAACGCAGCAGGGTCAATGTCGATGTACTGGGCCATACCAGCAGCATCAGATGTGTATGAACCAAACGCGAAGTTATCGACAGCTGTTTCGCCAGAAAACCCTTGTTCCAAAACAACATCCACGGTCGGCGCGTCATCCACAGCGTGGACCAACATTGCCCCTACTGGGCCTGTACCAACCTCGTTAGGTGTCCTCGCGCCACCAATGGCCACGACGCGAAACGCGCTGGCTTCATCGTCCGAGTTCACATCTCCCATCGCAGCGAGCACATACTTTGTATCTGCCACAAGTCCATCCGCCAGAGTGACGGTGTACACAGGATCACTGTTATCCAGAGCATCGCCCGCAACCACATCAACAGTAAGCTCTGCGCCTGCAGTCACAGGGAAGAACCCTGTCCCTGTCTCCTCTGCGAAGTCATCCAAAAGGATCTCACCGTTGACGTAAATATCAACCTCACCTGCGCCATCTGCAAGGTGGAGTAACTGCACACGTGCTTCTCCTGTGGGAGGAAGGTCAGCCTCCATATCTGATGGCGTCATGTCTTCGGCCATGTCTTCAACCATATCATCAAGGCCCATATCGTCTACGCCCTGATCCTGAACAGACATGTCTTCCATCGCAGACATGTCCTCAGTCGTTGTGTTGTTGCTGGCGTTGTTTTCGCCGTTACCACATGCCATCAACATTGCCAGTGAGGCGCTGGTCGTGAGTAGCCATACTTTGCTTGTGTAATCTTGCCCTGCTCTCATTTGTGACTCCTTTATCATACATTTGGTCAGTGAGAACCTCCGTCGGGACACATCGCGGAGATAAATATAAAAATCAACAACTTGCGCTCACATCAGGCCAAGAACCAAATAAAATAACGTACTCTTTTACCTGAAGATGCTCGCGAACCATGAGATGCAACTTACGCCAGAATCAATGCATATCTCATGACAAAACACGCCCAACAAAACGCACAAAACCATTTAAAATAAAACACTTAAAACAACGAAAACTTTTCACCTCGACAGATTAGCTGCACTCAACACGGAGCTAAATCAAGCGTGATTCTATCGTGGCAGGAACAAATAAGTTGTGTTAGTTGCTTCATCCCCCATTGCCCCTGAAATGAGGGGAAGATCGTTGACTTATCCTTATCTCAGCCCCCCACACGATTATGTCTTCTGTAAAGCTTGTATTTCTCGGTACTGGAAGTGGTAAACCCTTACCTTCACGAGGTGTCTCCAGCGTGGCACTCTTTCGCGATGGTCAGATGTTCATGTTCGATTGCGGCGAAGGGACACAGGTCCAGCTCGCCAAGTCCAGCATGCGACCTGGTACGCTTGAAGCGATCCTCCTGACCCACTTTCACGGCGATCACATCAATGGCTTGCCTGGCTTACTTGGCACATTGACACTCAATCAACGCCAGGGAGCCTTGCCATTGCTCGCACCCAAGGGCCTGAAGCAATGGTTCAAGACATTGCGTCAGGTAGGTATCCTGAACACAGGGTTCACCATGGAATTGCAGGAAGTGGGAAAGGCAGGTGTGGTCCTACAGGGAGATGGTTGGCACATTGAAGCCCACAAACTCAAGCATCGTGTCCCTTGCTGGGGTTACGCGTTTGTTGAGAATGCCCGTCCAGGACGCTTTGATCTTGAGCGCGCCAAGGCGTTGGGCGTGCCTCCTGGACCCATGTTTGGAAAGCTTCAACGTGGTGAAAGCATTGTACTTGAGGATGGAAAGACGATCTCACCTGATGATGTGCTTGGACCAAGCCGACCAGGGCTCAAGATCGCGTACTGCTGTGACACTGTACCTTGTGAAGGCGCAATCGAACTTGCCAGAGATGCAGACGTCCTCATTCATGAGTCCACCTATCTGGCAGGTGAGGAGAAGATGGCTCACAAACGTGGACACTCCACATGTGCAGATGCCGCGCGCTGTGCCAAGGAAGCCAACGCCCACGCGCTTATCCTGACCCACTTCTCTCAAAAACATCCCCATGTCGGGCCGTTTGTTGAGGGAGCAAAGGCCATCTTTGAAAACACGTATGCCGCAAATGACTTCTTTGAATTTGAAGTTCAGCGCAGAGAAAGTTGAGCTAATCTGAAACATGGAATTGAAATTCATGCCATGAATTTCAACTCCATGTTTCAGATTAGCTCAATAAAGTCTCATCACGCACGGTCGCACCCGCAACGCGCATCTCTTCCACAGCGCGTTCCACATCGCCATCTTCAAGTTCGACGCCGCGACAACCTGCCAACAGAAGTTCAACGCCAAAACCTTCCTTCAGCGCATCAAGCACCGTGAACTTGACGCAATAGTCGGTGGCTACCCCCATGACTACGACCTCCTGAATACCAAGCTCTCGTAGGTATCCAGCGAGCCCCGTGGAGCGTCGATGCCCATTATCATGAAAGCCTGAATAACTGTCGACCTCTGGAGACATCCCCTTGCGGAAGACAGCACACACAGGGCTCATATCAAGTTCCTCAACAAACGCCGCACCTGGAGAGCCCTGCACACAATGATCGGGCCACAAGACCTGAGGCAATCCGTGAAGATCGATCAGCTCCCCTGGCCCATGATCGGCATGCTGAGAGGCAAAACTCTGATGATCTGCGGGGTGCCAGTCCTGTGTCGCGACCACAACCTTGTAATGTTTGCTCACACGGTTCGCGATGGCGATGACTTCATCGGCATAGGCCACAGCGAGCGCACCACCTGGCATAAAATCAACTTGCAGATCCACAAGTATCAATGCCTTGTCTATCACCTCACCAGACTCACCACCAAACGTATAATCTAAAGGCATGTAACCTCCTGTAACTCACACACATCCTGATTAAAAGCTTACCAATCAAGGGTCAAAACAACAATGAAATTGACACCTTAAATGGAGAACTCTGTACCATCTCGTTCAAGTTGCTTGTACGCTTTCTCATCAAAGGAGTAGTACCGCGCGGCTCTGTGCGCCACGTTTTGTTGTACTTCACCTGTATCAATCAGGATGTTCATCCTGTGGAGCTTGCGCTGAAAGTTTCGCTTGTCGAGTTTCTGACCAAGAATCATCTCGTAGAGCCTCTGAAGCTCGGAGAGTGTAAATTTTTCAGGCAAAAGCTCAAAACCAATGGGACGATACCGCACCTTGCCACGTAGACGCTCCCGCGCCACCTCTAGAATTTGGCCGTGGTCAAAAGCCAGCTCACCAGGCAACTCATCGAGCGCAAACCAGGCCGCATCACGAGCATCTGTGGCTGCCTGAGCAGCGTGTTGCTCAGGCTCCACCAGCGCATAATACGCCACACTCACCACGCGACCTCGCGGGTCCCTATCTGTCGAACTAAACGTATATAATTGTTCAAGAAAAACATCCTTCAGCCCTGCCTCCTCTTCAAGCTCGCGGATCGCAGCAACCTCAAGAGTCTCATGCTCTCGCATAAACCCTCCCGGCAGCGCCCACTTTCCTGAAAAAGGATCGATATCACGCTGAATCAAGAGGACTTTTAACCTGTCCTCTCGCAAGTCAGCACCAAACACCACGCAGTCCACAGTGACTGCCGGGCGAGGATAATCATACACAAAAGATTGACTCATCGTACGTACTCAACACATTGTCTAAATATTTAAATTATCTACATAAACCTTGAGTTCATGAAGCTCTTTCTTGAAGCTTCCTGACAGGATCGGCCACCTGCACCAGGTCTTGGGATCAAGGTTCTTGTCATCCAGATGGAACGAGGGAGCATACCTCTCGCGTTTCCACTGGTTGCGGCTCCACAGCTTGAAGAACCGCTCTACCCAGGTATGTAAATCAGGCACACTGTACTGGGGGTAACGTTGATGCATGATCCTGAACACGTCCACAGGAGACTTCTTCTCACCAATAGCCACATCCTCGATCGCATCAAGCAAATCATAAGGCATCAAATCACCCTCATCGGTCTGCTTGGCGGACTGTGGACGAAGCTCGGCGGTGGGTTGCTGCGCGTTGATGTAGTGCATTGCCTTGACAGCACCATAACCCTCAGGTCCTTCGGTCTCCATCCAGCGGAGCCACTGACGCAAAAATGCCTTATCAATCCCTGCAATCGGAGACACACCACCGCTGGTATCACCATCCATCGTGGCATAACCCACAGCGGCCTCACTTCGGTTTGAGGTGGAGAGTAACAACGCATTATTGATGTTTGCAAACATCCAGATACTCGGGCTTCTCACGCGGGCCTGAATGTTTTGCAAGGTGATGTCATCACGTTCCCAGGTGAGGTCGCGATCAAGTGCCTTCTCGATCATCCCCACATAACCATTGACGAGCGCATCGATATCAAGCTCGTAAAATGTAGCGCCCACGGCACGTGCGACTTCCTGCGCCGCCTCTCGCGTGACAGAGCCACTGTTTTGTGTCGCTTGATATGCACAGGTGATCAATTTTGGGAGCATCTCTCTGGCGCTCTCACACTCATTGATCCCCCTGATATAGAACAGCTTTTCCTTCAATCCATCAAGACCAATGCTCTGCTCAGCAAGCTCAATGGCAAGCGCCGAAAGCATGGATACAGCGGCACTGTCTGCGCCTCCAGACAGGCTGACAACAAAACCTGATGACCAGGACTTGCGAAGGTAATCAAAGAGCGCCAGCGCCACTGCGCGCGAAAACTCCTCTTCCTCAAGCGTGTCACTCTTCTCCCAGGCTGGTTGACTTAAATCGGGATCTTCAGGTTCTATCACGGGGTATGTAAACACATCATGACGCACCGCTTTTGAAGGACTCTCATCAAAGCTTGGCGTGTATGAACCACGACCAGAGCGACGCATCCTTGTATCCTCCACATCCACAACCGCCGTGGTAATCTGATAATCCTGATAAGAGAAGCGCTCTCCAATAGCGCGCAGCTCACCGCCAGAAGCGATCAACGAACCACCATCAAAGATTGCACGACCTGATTCATTACCAAGCAGGTTGGAGTAAATGTAAGTCACGCCAAATGCACGAGATCCTTCAAGCACAAAACGTTGCCTGACCGAAAACTTTCCAAACGCGAAGTGAGAACCGCTGGGGTTTAAAATGATGTCCACACCATGCTTGGCAAGTGTCACGCCTGGCCGTCCAGCAACCCATGCATCCTCACAAATTTCAAAGCCAATCTTGACGCCTGCCACATCAAAATAGAGATCGCCAATGGGGATAATCTGACCATTGTGATGCACTTCACCCTGCACACCAGCGGGCCATGGTCTGAACCACCTTGGCTCATAATAAATCCCATCACCAGCCAGGAACTTCTTGGCCGCCAACCCAAGCAGCTTTCCATCTGCGATGAACGCCGCCGTGTTAAAGAGTCCGTTCTTGTACAGTGTTGGCAAGCCAACGCTCACAAGCATGCCATGTGTGTGGGGCAAGATCTCGTCGAGCAATGCCCAGGAACGCTCCACAGTATTCAACGCATAGAAGGCATCCTCACTGCCATAACCAGGGATGCAAAGCTCTGGAAAACAAAGCAATGTCACACCTTGTGAACGAGCATCTTCAATGGCATCCAGGATGTGCTCAAGGTTTCTATCCCAATCCAGAGGGGTCTGGTTAACGATCGCAGCTGCGACTTTCACTAGCTTCATAACTACTCCAATTTAAAGCAAAATCAGGAACATATCCCCGACCAACCTCGTATCTTATTCGTGTCCACGCGCTTCAAGAATCATTCGTGTCTTGCGCTCAAACAACGCAAGCTCAAGGCCCACAGGATACTGGTGCGGCTGATCCAGGCGACGCACGCCCGAGTGGAATGACTCAAGTCCCTGACGTACACGTGCTCGAATCAGCTCCAGACTATCAGTCAATACGCAACTTCCCTCCACAAGCGCGCCGCGACGCATCACAGGCTGCAACAAGTCCATATGTTGCAAGTCTCGCGTCATGCGCTTGCGACGAGTCATGTCCATGGGATCGACCATGACCACATCACCATCTGCGCCAAGTCGCTCATCAAAGATTACATCGCCCACATACTCACCACTCTCAGAGATGTACCTCCTGACCTGCAATAGCCCGGGGTTTGACACCTTGATCGCCTGCTCACTGAGCTTGATACGATCTTGCCATCCCTGATCCGAAGGGCGTCTCACCGCAGCGAGCTTGTACACACCACCAAGCGCAGGCTGATCGTATGCAGTGGACAGCTTCGTGCCCACTCCCCATGTATCAATCTTTGCCCCCTGGCTCTTCAAACTTGCTATTGTGTACTCATCCAGCGAGTTACTTGCCACAATTGAAGCGTTCTCAAAACCTGCGGCATCAAGCATCTTCCTCGCTTCAATACTGAGGTAACTCAAGTCACCAGAATCAAGCCTGATCCCCACCAGTTCATGCCCCTTGGCACGCAACTTCTCGCCTACCTGAATCGCATGTTTCACGCCCTCAATGGTGTCATATGTGTCTACAAGAAAGACACAGTTATTGGGCATCGCCTCGGCGTAACGCTCAAACGATTCAAGTTCACTGTCAAAACACATCACCCAGCTGTGCGCGTGCGTACCCTTGACGGGCATGCCAAACAGTCGACCAGCAAGCACGTTGGAGGTCGCAGCCACACCACCCACATAAGCAGCGCGCGCTGCGCTGATACCACCATCGATGCCTTGCGCGCGGCGCAAACCAAACTCAAGCACAGGCTCTCCCTGTGCTGCATGAACCACACGAGCCGCCTTGGTTGCAATCAAGGTCTGGAAGTTAATCACGGTCAGTAGCGCAGTCTCCATGAGCTGGCACTCGATCAGGCTTCCTCTTAACCTGAGCAGTGGCTGGTGTGGAAACACCAGCGTCCCCTCGGGGATAGCATCAATATCACAGCGAAATGAAAGCGTTGAAAGGTACTCAAGAAACTCCTGGCTAAACAGAGGTTTACCATCGTTGCCCTGAATGCTCGCGAGGTACTCAATGTCGTCCTGGTCAAAACCAAGGCTTCTGGCGAGGTCTACTGCTGCGGCAAGGCCACAAGCGACCGTGTAACCTCCCTTGAAGGGATGTTTGCGAAAGAAGAGGTTGAACACAGCCTCGGTGTCGGCCTCACCTGACTCGAAATACCCCTGCGCCATGGTCAATTGATAGAGGTCTGTCAACAGGCTCAAGGATGGTTTGTAAAGTTGTGATGGAAGCCCTGATGTAGGGATGTCGTGTGATGCATCTACCATAATCATCTCCTTGCAATTGCTTATAAATAAGGCGTTTAAATAATAAAGAAAGACCCTTTGTGTTGAATATACACAAAGGGTCTTCAAAGTCAAGCTATCAACTGTCGAAAATCACTTTAACGTCACGAGGACAACCTCGCTTTTGGCGACATCGCTGGCCCACTTCTGAAACACATCATACTGCTTTACCTGCACACGTTGGATGTCCAGAGACAATCTTGAGCCCAGCGTGAGAGTATCGCCATCAAGCACAGTCTTGCGGTTCAGTGTGCCAAACTCGGAGTCATGCGTCCACTCTCCACTTTGGCTCCTGACCTGAGCTTTCATACCTGAAGGAAGTTTGATCACAAGCTCCTGATCACTGTTTACAGGGTTGCCAACCATCATCGGCGTGACACGGTCAGGGAGCGTGGCATAAGCCTGTTCCACACCAGAGCGGAAGAGCGCAACCTCGATTAACAGTGCCTTGCCCGACGCATCTCTTCGCGCAAATTGCTCACGCTCAAAGTCGATGACGATTTCCACAGGCGCATCACGATCAGCGAGCGCTCTGATATCGTACTGTTTTACTACGGAGCCAGGGATGACAGCGTTCATGATGCTGTCCATGATCAGATCGCGCTGGCGCGTCTCCTGACGCTTTCTAAACAAATCGCGAAGAGTCATGGCAAAGTCGCCATTCATGGTGAATACGGCCTTTCCCTTGAGCGTCCCGTTTGCATCGAGCGTGGTATCAAGTCTATGTGTGACTTTCCTTTCGCTGAATCCCTCTGTGGGCACAGTATCAAAGGCAGCCTCTTCACAGCTTACACACACAGCAGGTTCACCTGTAAATGCAGGTGACATCTGATCAAACATGGCATCCTTTGCAAAGCTCGTTAGCCACACCACCTTCCCCGAGTCAGGCATCACCACACGCAGCGCCGCATGAGAGTATTGCTGGAACTCAAACATGGGATGAAACACTGGTGACGCGTACTTGCTGCGAATGAGGTACACCTGATTCTCAATGCCAAGTCGATCGTAAATGGCCTTGAGCGCCAACATGGGATTGCCTTCCTTTTCAAGCACGCTGTGAGCGAGCTCTTTCTTGAGGCTAGTGGAGCTATCCACAAAGTAATCTGTCACCTTGTAGAAGATCTGTTTGACGCGCTCATCTTCGCTTTCTGCCTGAACAGATTTTGTCAGATCTTTGAGGATGTGCTCGCTTTCATCACTTAAACGAATGTGATCAAGCAATGTTTCTCGCACAAACAAACGAGAGGACTCGGGAGATGGTTGTATTGTCCCCTCATTCACATTTTGAATCCATGGCAGGAACTCATCCTGAGGCAAAGTCCTTGGTTCATCACGAGGTCGTGGGCTGTTTGTTTTGAGGAACCTCACAGCGTTCTGCCCCTGATAAGAAAAGCTCTCCATGTTGGGTGCATCATTGATACGCAAGAACTCGCCAGAGGGGTTGATGACCACATACTCGGAACGCATGCTGGAGATGCCCGTCATCTTGAAGTAGAAACGTGTACCTTCGCGATGTGTCCTCGACTTTAAAAATGAGCTTTCATAGGTCAGATAAGCAAGCTCCACAAAGTCACCAGGCGCAAGCCCAGGCATGCTGAGCGTGCTCTTGCCCGAAACTCTCTTGGGTGTTTGTACGCTGCCATCCTGCTTGATCGTACGCGCATGAATCAAGCGCGCACCCTTTGGAATCGAAACCTCACCATAGGCGTCAATTGCATTCTTGGTCATCACACGCTTGAGCGTATGTGTCAGCTGGATCGAAGAACCATCCTTGAAGTACTTGTTTGCAGCAAAGTCGATGGCATAAAACGCTTCATCCCCAACGCTGTTGACCGCAGTACCTTCACCACCCACGGGCTCTTTTTTGGCGATCTCCACGGCCACCTTTTTCGCATCCTCCAGCAGGTCCATCAATGGGAGCTCGCTGGTGATGTCAGCCCTCTTCCAGACTATCCAACTTGAGTTGGTGTATTCATCTTTGTATGCATCAAGCAACTTGAGCGCGGCCTCTTCACCCTCCTGAGCAAGCGCCATATCGATGCGCTCCTCAAGGAGGTTCGTGGACCATGGCATGCGCTCAAAAGTATCCATAAGCACCTGTGTTGCCTTCTCTTTTTGGCCACGAGCAACAAGCTCTCGAGCATAGGCAATCTGAGAAGTTGAGCTGTAGGGATAACGACTTGCAGAACGCTCAGTCAGGGCAAACGCCTCGTCCTCAGCGAGTTTGCCACGCTTCTTGACCCAGGTCTCATGGAGGGTTGGGCACTGCTCATGTGAAGGTGTAATCTTGGCGGGCTCGACTACAGCTTCGCGCGCATACATCAAGCTCTGGAGCGCAATAGCAGCGCCACAGTTAGATGGAGCCACCGCAATCGCATCCTTGTATGCGGCCTCGGCAAGCTCATCCCAGCCCTCACCTTCAAGATAGCTCCCCCATGCATTGAGCGCGCGCACATTGCGCAAGCGTCTCTGACCATCTTTTGACTCAACAACTGCTGCATCATGGCCGTACTTGAGGAGCGTCTTTACTTCCTTGGAGGTCTCCTTCTTCTTGAGCCAGTTGCCAAGCTCCATCGAGAACATCACGCTTGTGGGGTCCTCCTTGTAGGCCTTACGCAAGGACTGAATAGAGGTGGACTCACGCATGGTGCTTGGCACTTCCCACAAGGTCTTGACCTGTCTGCTCTTCAAACCATGGAGCGCAGCAAAGTTGGGATACCGAGCAAGCAACTCGTTGTATGCAAGCTCAAAGCTGGTGTTCTGTCTGTCGTAAAGTGCAGCAGATGCAGCAAGATAAAGCTCTGTGCCCGAGGCATTTGATACATCATCCTTGTGAAGCAAGAAGGGATCTAGCTGGTCCTGAGTATAAAGCGCGCTTAACACCTCAACGCCATCTTTGGATGCCTTGTAGTCTGTGGAGGGCGGCACCTCCGAGAAGGTCAACGCGCTTCCGCCAAGGATCGAACCATCGCGGTTTAAAAAGCTCAGATCAAACCAGTCTCTGTAGTTCTCCTCATGGGCAAGCTTTACCAACACGCGGTGTGTGCCTGGCGAGAGCTTAATACGACGCCAGCGTTGGCCAGGAGAATAATCACCCTCCTGACGCTCCAGCACCACTTCACCATCAACCCAGACACGGGCTGCGCTGGCAAAGTTTCCATACAGCCAGTACACCTGTGGCGCATCTGCGGTGACCGTGGCAAATGTCTCAAGGTAGTAGATTCCCGATGACCCGAGGTCTGGAGCAATCGTGGTGTTCGATGAGATGGAGGGATAACTTTGCTTGAGGTTGATGCTGACATCTTCTGCCGTGAGCGGTGAGATGTATGCGCTGGAGAGGGCCTGCTCTTGCTCGGGCTTCATGGGAGTGTCAAAATCGGAGAGCCTGAACATCGAGAGCAGAGGTGAGTACATCCAGCGGAGCGGGAGTCCAATCTGCTGAGTCTCAAAAGGTTGTGCGCTGCGTGTACGATTCCAGTTATTGTACGCCGCTGTTTGACCTGCCATGGAGAGGTAGGCAGCCGTCAGAGGATGAACCTGATGGAACTTAAGCTGCCCAAGCGATTGCGTGAGCCTTGAATCGAAGTCGATCACATCATCCGCAAGATCATTGATTCGCGCAGCAGATAACCACGTCAACGGGCTCTCTGGCATTCTGGCGATCAGCTCAAGGTGACGATCAAAGGAGCGCTCCACATCACCAGACCAGTAGTCCACCTCGGCATGAAAGAAGAGCGCCTCCACGGAGCTTTCTTGCACATTGCTTTGGTTGGACACCTGTGCAGCCCCCTCTTCATCACCACCAGCCCATGTCTCAAAAGCGGCCTCCTTGGTCTTATCCTGAGGCCATTGATACTGTGCAGCAAGCTTTGCACGCAGCTCATCCTGACCACTCTTCTGCTTTCCAGTACAGCCAGAACCCAGTGCGATAAAAGCTGCGATAGAGATCAACGCCCATTGTTGACCACGACACCAAGAGAGACCTTTCTTCATAAAGATGATCCTAATTCAGTCCAAATAAGTTGCTTGACTAATCCAAAGACGAGGCCACTGTATGTACCACAGCGACGAGGTGCTGGGTAGCATAAGACAGCCACTGATACCTCGCCTACAATGTCCCACAGACCCACACAGCAGTACTAACGTACCTGTCCCACCTGAGATTCCTACCACATCCCCCCAACCTGGAGATTATCCACATGAGCAACGCATTTATGATGCTTGGCGCAAAAAAAGAGCGCGTCGAAGAAGAATGGATTCAAGGCTTTCTGGCCATGCGCCCCAAGACCGCCATGGAAACCGTGCAGGCAGAATTAACCGCCATCAATGATCAGGAAGCTGTCATGGAATTTGACATCTCTGATGCTGCGCGACAGCCCGCAGGGCTACTGCATGGCGGCGTCAGCATGATGATCAGCGAGAGCGTTGCAAGTATGCACGCAGCATGGCTGTGTGACCTGACAGCGGCGGCACCTGTTGGCCTTGATATCAATGGTACACACTTGCGCTCGGCTACCGAGGGACACGTCCGCGCCACAGCAAAGGTCTTACGCCTGACACGTTCCTTCGTGTTCCATGAGGTCTTTGTAGAGCTCATCAAGGAAGACGGTGAGGAAGTCTTGCTCAGCAAAATCAGGATCTCAAACTACTTCAGACCTCATGGCTAGAGCGTGATGGAGAAGGAGCTGGTCGAAGAAAAACGAAGTAGAAGGCGTGGAGTTTAAGGAGCAAAAACCAAGAATAGTAGCCGTGTTACATTCTGTTTTTGCGACACCAAAATACGCGGCTTCCACGAGCTTTTCCGACCAGCTCTTTCTTTATTACGCTCCAGGGTTCTGAAAGAACATGCAAAGCAGCGAAGGAGAAAGGGGCGGGCAAAAATCTTCGATTTTTGCCCGCCCCTTTCTCCTTCGCTGCTTTGCGTAAAATCACCATTGATAACCAATCGTTACACCAGGGTAAGGAACCACAGAATCAAGCCCCACGCCAAGCTCCCACACAACAGCAATCGGCAAGTAAACCTCAAGCTGGAAGTGATCTCCCCAAACTTTACCTATCCCGATCGATGGTCCTGCGGCCAAATACTTGCTGTACTGCCTTTCACACGAGGTAACAAATGGCGAGTCGGGGCTATCATAGGTGCACACCTCATCGTCCGTAATCATAAGACCCGAGCCCAACGCTGCGTTGAGGTAAAACGTGTTTGCTTGTTGAAGCACACGACCCAACTGCAATCCACCAAAGAAGTTTCCACCACTGTCCTTGGTCCAGGCTGGCATAAATGCCACCTGACCAAACCACCTGTGCTGTGTACCTCGGTACGTTAACCCCAGTCCCGTGGTCATACCTGCGGTGAAGCCCACGGTATGTCGATACACCGAGGGATCTGGAGCAACTGGCTCTTCAAACCCATCGTGTGCAAAAGCTGGTACTGAACACAACACACTCAACACACACAGCACACTTATATATCCATAACGCCACATACATCACCTCCTCGGGGTTGCTCTCTGTAAAACGACTGACACATAAAGGATCAATAGCATCATCCATACCAAAACAAAAAACACAATAAATACAAACAGATAAACCCAAAACCCACAACCAAAGAAACGCAAATATTACGCCATCATACAAATTTAGCGCTGCTATCAAAGATGTGTGTAATGCCCACACGACAAAGAGGCGGCGAAGGGATGCGCAAAAATCACATGTGATTTTTGCGCATCCCTTCGCCGCCTCTGGGTTCGTACCAGAATGTAAGCTCGCAGTGTATTCCGGGGAGGAAAAAAGGAAGGATAATTGGTGGGTTAGATTGGGCATGTAGACACAATACGCAATCTAATCAGGAAGGACGTTTGACAGCGATGTGTGTGCTGTCGGTGAGTCTTTTTGATAGGCACTGCGAGCTTATCCAGCGACTCTTGATGTGTGTATCGGATCTCTTCAGAGACGAATTAAGTTATTATAAATAATAAACAAATACCGCCAATTATCAGTCATTCCTCTTCTACACTGCCCTGGTATGCCCATTGATTGCGAAAAAATTGCGTGTCAAATGAAGGGAAATACTCCTCCACCATTGTGATCCAGCTCTCTGGATGAGGCATGTCCCAACGGTTCTCCTCAAAATCATAGGTTGAGAACAGCAGCTGCCAGCCAGGTGCACCGCATGCACCTAGCGCGCAGTATAAATAATCAATCACCTTCAAATTGAGCAATAAAAACTCTTTTTTCTCAGGATGATATACATACAAGTCATACCGACCAGGCTCCTCTTCCTCATCTCTGAACGCGATCAAGGTCCACAACACCTGCGCTTGACTCTCCATACCAGCAGGGAGTTCTGGCATATCAAAGCCTCTCATGTGCCAGATTAACGCATCATCATCGAGGTCATCATCGATCGGCCACAGCTCTCCCACCCAGTGACCAAATGTGCGCATACAGGGCATGATCTTGAATGCGCCACCAGGTTGAACCTCTCCCCCCTCCTCACGCAACCACCTGAACTCAAGCGCATCTGCGACCTGATACAACGACTTCAAGTCATAGGGGAGCACGTAACCCAGTCCATTTTCAACCACGCGCAATGAAAATTCGGGCACAGCACGCTCCATCGTTCGAAACACTTGCCTGGACTGAGGATGCTGATGCAAATCATCGGTAAGTGATAGAAACGACTGCAAAAAATCAAAATCAAGAACCTCTACTCCTTCAGGCGCAACCTCACGTTCCACATACTCGATCATCTCCTCGGGGGTTTGATCCCAGATGGTCTGACTTGCACGTTCTGAACGTGTCTCATCAGACACATCCGTTGCCATGCGCACACCACCTGAACCTCGCTCATCCTCGGGCACAAGTTCGGGGTCCTCGGTCTCCTCCTCCAGAGAGGTCATGTCAACTTGTTCGTCTTGCTCACTCATCACACTCACCCATTACATCTTCATCAACACATCCACCGCACAAGAAAGATATAACACACACCAGTCATGGCCGACTACTCCATGGCTCCACAACCCCCACAACCACATGCGATGATCCTGACTGCCATGCCTTGAAAACTCCGCCAGAGATCTCACTGTGTGTCAACCACCTGGAGCGCCCCGAGCTCACCTCAAACCCGAGGACAACCTTCTGATATAAAAACCTTTTATCGTCAGAAAATAGCGCGTCATGATCACGATAAAACGCATTGCTCTCAGGTCTTGAAGCCGCCGAACCAAACACTTGCAGCACCGCAGCATCGTTACAGAAGTCAACATGCTCAAGCAGCTCCTCAAGTGCATGTGGAGCGTTACTATGAACCCATGCGATCACAAGCTCCACACCTGTAAGTTTAGCCAGTTCACAAGCACAATGCTTGCGCTGTTCAGGATCAGCATAATCGCATGGCAGATGTCTCACGCGTGTGCGGTCCTTTACAGAGAGTCCTCTCAGATCAGGCGCACGACGAGACACCAGCACCACATCAAGCAATTGATCGTGAGCTAATATTTGCATCACACAGGGCAATAACATCCCTGTCATTCCAATACCTACAAATGTTGTCATGTCTCACTCCATAAGATAGGGAGCGGCAAGTGGGGAGTGTTTCACGTGAAACACTCCCCACTTGCCGCTCCCTATCTTCACTTCAACGCTCTTATTTAACCCAATGCAGGTTGATCGCGCTGAACCCAGTAACGAATGCGAGCCTCCTCGCGCTCTTCAAAGTCGCGCAGTCGACGCAAGGCAAGTTTCTCGTTACTGATGGCGGCCTCCAAGGTGTGGTCGATCATCTGAATCACCTCGTATGCCTGATAGGCAATCTCAAAACCAGCGCCTGGCTTCTTGGGATCATCACCAATCTCGTGCTTCTCCTGCATCAATAACGACTTCATCAGGTGACGCAACGCTTCAACGCGCTGATTTCGTGGAGAAAGCTCGATTGCAAGCAACACCTCCTTCTTCACAAGATCAACAAAATCAAGCACTTGCATATATTCCAGACCGACCCAATCCACAATATCAGAGAGCCGCTCCATCGCGTCTTTTTCGCGCCCAAGATCCATGAGCGCACGCGCTGCTACGCAGTGCAACACAGCAAAATAGAGACGACTTGCCTGCTCGCTTAACGGGCGAGTGGGGAGATCTTTGACAAACACCTCAAAAATTTCAACGGGGCGTTTTTCCTTGTCCCACTTCATGCGACGCAGGTTCTCAACCATCTCAAGAATCAACCTTGCCACAATCCCAAGCGAGGGGTGAGCTGACT
>CATLTV010000006.1 GCA_950059285.1 uncultured Pseudomonadota bacterium
AACAGGCCGCCCCTTTTGTGTTGGAACTTGCGTTGATACAGGATGTCTCATTGATCAAGTGGTTGTTCTTGTCCTAGAATTGTCCTGTGAAATTCTGGTGCGTGCGTGTTGAATTTTATTTTGTGAATGAGGTGAACTGTGAAGGCTTTTCAGTCTGTATCTGTGTTGTGTGTGTTGATGGCGATTGGTGGTGTTGCAGAGCAAGCGCACGCAAAATGTCCTGGCAAGATCGATCTGGAGCAGACCACGCTTCAGAGTGATGCGGTTGTGTTTGGTAAGGTCGCAGAGCTTGAGCCCGAGGGCGAAACGACCTGGCGAGCTGAGCTGGAGGTTGAAAAAACCTACAAGGGCAAGATCAAGGAGGGGTCCACCATTGAGGTGTCATCACCACAGGGGGAGGATGAGGTTGATTGGCAGGCAGGCCAGCAAGTGATTGTATATCTTAATAAATCGACAGGTTCCTGGGCCACATCAAAGTGTGTGGGGAGCAAGCCTGTTGAGGTTCAGCCGCTCGCAGCGGAGACCTCCAAGTTCTTTCCTGTCAAACCTGCCGATGCACCGCTTGAGTTGAAAGCGAGGAGGGCCTCAGCCATCTTCACAGGAGAGGTCGTCGCAGCAGGTCGTGGATATGCAGGACGTTGGGATGGTGTGATGATCGAGGTCAAGGTCAAGGACGCCATCAAGGGGACAAAGCGCAACAAGAAGATCAAGCTACGTCTCGACGAGGACTCCTGTTCAGGTGGCAAGAAGCGCAACCTCCTGTCTGATGATGATCTGCTGGCAGGAGATCTTGAAGCCCCCTTTAAAGAAAAGGAGAGCTACCTCTTTTTTGCATACGATGAGGCTCCACATCAGGTGATGTTATGTCATGAGAACATGGCTCCGCTCGCCAGCGCCAGTGATGACGTCTCCATGCTCAAGACGATGTGCAAGAAAGGGCGCTGTCAGAGCGGACATGATGCGGTGACATCGTTGCGAAAGAAGATCAAGGCGGGTGTGGAGAGCAACACGATCAACAGCTTGAAGACGTGCGCAAAGCAGTTCCCCCTGTACAGCAAGGATGGTGCGATTACAGACCTCTCCTTGCATGTGCGAATTCAGCCTGCGGGCAAGGTTGAGCTGTTGAATGTGGAGTCCAAAGGTACACTGCAAGATGGCAGTTTATATGGAAAACTTGGCCAGTGTATGCAGCAACAACTTGAGCAGTGGAGCATCTATGAGCAGGATGGTCGCCCCGATCTTGAGGCCAAGGTTGAGCTTCAGATGAAGGAGGCGAGCAGGGGTCCTAAGGTTGAGCGCTCAGATGTGTTGTTGTTTGGTCGGTAAGTTGTTGTTATTATTGTTGTATTGGTATTGAGCGGGTGCCCTAACGGCAAGTCAAAGGGGCGAGCGCTGGCTAGCCAGCGCTCGCCCCTTTGACTTGCCTGTCATGGAGGTTGATTTATGAGTGGAGAGGAGCTGTTTGGAAACCTTCGCAGCGTGCTTGAGGGTAAGCCCAGTGGAGAGCGCTTTGATGTGCTCATCGACATGATTGAGGGAGCCATGGGTGAGGTCGATGAGGGCCTTATCTGTGCGCAGTGGATTCCTTATGCGGAGCGCAAGCTTGAGAGTTGGCCTGATATGACACGTCGTTGTCGAGAGGAGCGACTCAAGAGGCTTGAGCAAGAAGACGTGTTGTGGGCGTCGCTGGTGCGTAATCTTGATTATGGTGAGGGTACATTGTCACTCAAGAGGGCGAAGCTTGTGTGCGAGGCCACGCATCTTTCAGGTATCACATGTCTTGATTTGCGTGACACTACAGTGCGTTGGGATGTGTTGCACGAGTTGGCCGAGAGTTCTCCCTTTCATCTCAAGCATTTTGCGTTGAGGAAGTCGACCTCAAGTGGTTCAAAACCAAAGGATTTAATACCATTGTTTACATCGCCGCTGCTCGCGAATTTGGAGTCGCTCGCGCTGACTTTTTGGCGAGGATTCAATGGTAAGGCGCTGGGTGCGATGCTGGAGAACTTGCCGCTTGCATCGCTCAAGCGGCTGGATCTTAACGGGACGCATATTGGTCAAAAGGGTTTGGCGAGGTTGTTGGCGTGTACGCAGCTTGAGAACCTTGAAGAGTTGGATCTTGGTGGGTTGTCCTTCTCCAAGCAGGTGTACAAGGTGTTTGCAGAGGTGACGCACTTCAAGCGCTTGCGACAGATAGGTTTGTTTGCCTGTGGGTTTGAGATTGGGATGCTTGATGACCTTGAGCAGATTGAGCACTTCAGGAACCTTGAGTTGATTGACTTGAGGGGAAATATCGTGGAGCAAGATGAGCTGAAAAAACTTTGCGATGTGAGTAGTTATCCTAACCTCAGGACGTTGTTTTTGGAGTGTGACACTATCCCCGAGGGAGGGTTGCGTACACTGTTTGAGTCGGAGTGTTTTGAGAATCTGGAGACGTTACATTTAAGCGAGCCAAAGATCACCAAAGAGACGTTTCCCGAGCGCGTTCATATGCCTGAATTGCGCACGCTTATCATGTATCGGGCAGGTGTGGAGATTGCAGGTTGGAAGGCGTTGACGGAGACCTCGTTCTGGCCCACGTTACACACGCTTCATATGCCTTATGTGATGGCCACGTCTGTGGCAAAGCAAAGCGATTCATGGGGTGGTGTCAGGTATCAGGTTGCACGAGCGCAAAACAAGGCGTTGTTATCATTGATGTATGCGGAGCCCTTGCCTGAAGAATTGGAGGAGTTGAACTTGAATGGCCATCCTGTCGACGAGGAGTTGATGGCGTTGTTAATGCAACAGAGCTGTGCTTCGTCGCTACGAAGCCTGTATTTTGATTCTTTTGCCGAGCAGGCGGTTTATATTGAGCACCGCGAGTGGGCGGATGATGGTGCGCTGATGGCATTGGCGAGGAGTGATTGCTTTACGCGATTGTACAGAATGAATGTGTGCGCGGATCAGGTGAGTGAGGATGTTTTGTATGAGGTTGCAGTGTCAGCGGGGCTGCCAGCGCTGCGCGAGATTTATGTGCATCCAGAAGAGAAGGAGCGCGCTTACAATTACTGGGCACCTAATCGAGAGCAAGTGCGTGTAAGGCTTCGTGCGCGTGTGCCGTCGCAGATTGCATTGTATTAAGAGTAAGTTTCAAAGCCAGGACCAGGGGTGGTCCTGGTCCTGGCTTGCAATGGGTGTGAGTGTTTATTTTGTTGCGGCCCATTTGCGGATCTCGGTACGGAACCATTCGTCAGCAGCTTCCGTCCATTTGTAGTTGTCACGCGCATACTTCATGGTGGCTTTTTCGATGTCTGTATAGGTGTTGCCATCCTTGACTTCGGCCATGAGTTGTTCTGCATCGGCCTTGGAGATGCGGCCATCGCCAGCGCCTTCCACAGCCTTGTCGCAAAACTCAAGAATGCCACGATCGTACTTCACGCCATCGATCATTTTGTAATAACTTTCGCTCATGATGTCCTCCTTTAGACATTTCGGTTACATTGGTATGTACTGTTGTGACAGTCATTTTAGTGGCATTGGCTTGAAATGCAATGTTAAAAAAGAGTTCATTGGCGAGGGTTTGTGTATGATTGGTGAGTTCAGAGCGAGTGTGGACGGTATCAAGAAGAGCCAGGATAAGATGGTGTGGATGTTCTGGAGCTATTTGCTGTTGGATCAAAATCATCAACCTGCGGCCACACACCAGCTTGAGCGCCTCTTTAGTCAGGAACGTTATCATGGCGCATCCATGATGGAGTGGCTCTCCTTTGTCTCGGAAGGTTTTGACAGTCTGGCGCAGCGTCTGGAGCTGCTTGACCAGCACCACGAGGCGCGTCGTATTGAGTCCCCCCGTGAGTGTGCAGCGAGCTTTTTGGCGGCGTGGCTCTGGCAGTGTATGCTCAATAAACATGAGCGTTATCGCGATGCAGACTTGCATGTGAGCCTTGGGTTGGGTCATGGTCGAGCGCTGGTGATGGAGTGGGATTTTCGCGCGCGCCCAATGGGGCGGCATATCCAGATCGTGCAGGGAAGCCTTGATGTCGGTCAGTTTAATACACACGCTGCCTTGAGTGGATTTCCAGGTCTTCCAGAGCATTGCGCCTGGCCACCAAGCTTGCGTGAAGTTGAGGAGGACTTGTGACGATAAACTTGCGACACACTCCTGTTCGTGATGAAGATGGAATGTGGTGATCTGTGATGGTCACCCTGTGAACTTCTGGAGTGCTTGAGCTGTGTGGTCTTTTTTCTGACTGTACATGAGGTCAAACCATGGTTGGGAGGACACATTATACATGTGTAAGAATGCGTTTAAACTCAGGACCAGGGAGGGTTTTTTAGACGTGTTCCAAGTTGTTTATTTTGGAGATGATGCATCATGTTGCTTTCTGATATCCAGCCTGGCTATCGCATCGCGGACCGTTATGAAATTCAAACCCCTCTTGGTGATGGTGGTTTCTCTCGCGTATACAAGGGGGTCCAGCTTGGTATGAGCCGTGCCGTGGCCATCAAGGTCATGACACCTCGTCTTGAACACCTCCCTGCCGAGCAGCACGATGCCGTGCGCCAAAACTTTGCGCAACGCTTTGAGCAAGAAGCACAGGTCCTCTCCCAACTTCGTGAACCCTCCACGGTGACCGTACACGATTACGGGGTTGAGCAGGGCGTCCCCTACATGATCCTTGAGCTGGTGGAAGGCACCTCGCTTGAGCAAATCTCAAAGACCTTCCCCATGGAGCCCATTCGCGTGTGCAAAATCCTCAAGCAGGTCCTTCAGAGCCTGCGTGAAGCGCACTTTCATGGCATCTTGCACCGCGATATCAAGCCCGCAAATATCATGGTTTTCTCGCATATGGGCGAGCATGATCGGGTGAAGGTCCTCGATTTTGGAATGGCCAAAATCTACCATGGAAACCAGTCGACAAGCCCCTCCGTCGAGCTTGATATGCTCGTGGGTACGCCGCGTTACATGGCTCCCGAATTGATTCGAGAGCCCGAGCGAGCCTGCCCCGCAACAGATCTCTATAGTGTGGGTCTTGTCTGCTACGAAATGCTCGTGGGCAAACCTGCCTACCCAGGAAAAGACACCACATCACTTATCTCTGCACAACTTGACCCACAGTCGATCAAGCTCCCCGAGGATTGTGATGTGCCTCACTCCTTGCGTGAAATTGTCGACGGTATGTTGCAAAAATCGCTCGCGTTCCGATGGGCCACCACGGACGATGTGCTTGATGTGCTTAATGAAGAGGTCTTGCCTGCGTTGAGTAAATCTACACAAGCACCTTCACTGTCGCTCAATGCGCCCAAGCCCTCGTTGTCGCTCAACCCCACAAAACCTTCGTTATCACTCAATCCTAAAAAGCCCTCGTTATCTATTGATCCGCCAAAACCTTCGCTGTCACTCAAGATGACAAAACTTCCTCCCGCAGCGCCCAGCGGACCTGCCAATGAAGATGTCACTGTTCCACGAATGACCGCCATTCAGGAGAGTGAGGCCAGCGAGGTTGAAGACGAAATCCTGATATCTTCCAATGTGATGCTCACTGAGGCTGATGAGGAAGAGTTTGTGCAAAGCTCCCTCACCATTCCTATCCCCGATGACATTCGACAGAAGCTTGTCTCCTCAAGTCAGGATGAGGATCATCGTGAGCAACTTGATCAGGCTGTGCAGGAAGCACAACAACAAGCCTACAGAGAGCAACAGCACTCCTCCCTTTTGCCCGGGCCTCCAAAACACAGCGTGGCTCGCCCGTTGCAATCCATGACAACCTCGCAGCCCATTGATGTCTCAAGGTTTCCTGACCGCAAGAAGATCGAATCTGCACATAATGTCGCCGCCCCTCTTGATCCGTTGCCGCTAAGTTGGGATGACAACGAGGTTACTCCGCCGCCACCTCAGGCCGATAAACAGCAGAAGGTGATCGTGTTGGATGCTCCCTCGGGGCGACATCCTGCCGCACACTCAAATCACCCCTTGACGGATAGCCAACCTGCTCACAACATGAGCGCTGATAATTCGCAGAGAGACACATCCAATACACACGCCATTGATACGCCTGTAAATGCCACGTTGCTTCAACAGCAGCGCAAGCAACGCATGCTTCTTGTGGCTCTGGTGGCTGCGATTGTGGTCGTCTCTGTGATCATTGCGGTGAGGCTCCTGTCATAACCTCACCGCCTTGTCTCCACATCAAGAGCCACGGTGAGTTATGTCCAATGAAGAAGGTATAGTCGAAAACCTTGTCACGCAGTTTAGTTCCGCCTGGGACTGTTTGCGTGAGCTTGTCCAGAATTCCATTGATGCAGGTAGTCCTCAGGTCGATGTCTGGACCGAGTTTGAACGTGGTGACTCCCACCAGGGTGTGATCGCCATTCATATTGATGACTTCGGCGAGGGGATGGATGAGCATATCATTGATAATCAGCTCACAACCCTGTTTGCCTCGGCCAAGGAAAACGACCTGACCAAGATCGGCAAGTTTGGCATTGGCTTTGTCTCGGTATTTGCGCTCAAGCCCAAAGGCGTGCTCCTTCATACGGGTCGCGCGGGTGAATTCTGGGAGGTCTTCTTTCACGAGGACCGTTCATTTAGTAAAACACGCCTGGATTATCCCGTGGAGGGGACTCAAATCACTCTCTTCCTGGAAGGGGATTATCGCAAATACAAGTCATGTGTGCGTGATGTGCGCAGCACGTTACAGCACTGGTGCGAGCACTCCGAGACCGAGATCTCATTTGAGGACCGCTCACCTGAAGAAGGCACCTTCCCGGAGCTTGAGTCGATCAATGCACCCTTTGTCGTTGAGGGTGACTGCTTTACGCATGTCAAACACCAGGGCACGGAGATGGTCATCGCCTACACCAGCTCCCCTCATTACGGGTTTTATAACCGAGGTCTGGCGCTTGCGTACTCTCGTCATGGTGAGGATTTGCTCTTTGAGCGCGCGCCGCGTTACAGACAAATTGGATTCAAGATCAAGTCGCGTTACCTGGAACACACGCTCTCACGTGAAACGGTCATGCGTGATGTGAACTATGAAAAGGCAATGGCGCTGCTTGATCAGGCTGCGAACAATGAGTTGCTTTTATCACTGCTATCCGAGATCGAGACGCTGGTCGCACAGGAGCAATGGGTGCACAGAGATGCACAGCGCTACATGCACCTGATGTCCATCTTGCAACATGAGCCGCCTTCAGTGCGTCTTAAATGCAGTCAACACAAGATCTTGAGGACATTAAGCGGAGAGCCACTCTCTCTTGAACATGCTTATCAGGTCTGGGAACGTGATGGTCGATTGCTATTTTCTCAGGAGATAAGCTCACTTACAGCACGACTTCACACCATGGGTGTCCCTGTGATTTACGGCGACGCTGCCGATTTTTCAGGCGCATTTGGCGCTCCGCTCAGGTTGTTTGACCATTATGCGTCAACTGTGATTGCGCCAAAATTATCGAGTAAAATCAAAGGGATGTTGATTCAGGTTGGCTTTGGTATTGAAGATGCTCAGAGCCAGATGCGCAGGAGCCTTGCTGCTCCCGACGAGGCATTCCTCCCCGTCATCCTTCATGAGCAGGTTTCGTCAGAGCACGCGCAGTTGCTCGCTTCTGCAAGTGAGTTGCTCAGCCGCATTGAGGCTGGCTATGATCACCTGACGTTGTGCGAGATGGACGCCTATGTCGAGGAGTCTCCCTTGTTTGTGATCGCGCGTGAACTGTCTCCATTCATGGCTCGTCCGCCCGCAAATCTCAAACACAAGAAGGGAATGCAAGTCGCTGTGAACAGGGAACACCCATTCTTCAGAGAGCTTGAGGTCCTGATGCCAAGACAGCCCCAGATGGCAGCTTATATGCTGGCCAAGAATTTGTTGTTACGCACGGATCGCTTGCTTGAACGCGACCTGGCGCTGATGGCACAGCTACGCGGCTAATTTGGGTTTGGAATGTGTTCTTAATTGCTCTCAACTGGTTTAATTTAAAGAGTTTTATATGTCGATTGAAGATGTCATTGCGAGGAGTCGTCAACCTGGTTCTTTTGTGGAGCGCAAGCGCTTTGCTGTGGAGAGGGCCAACGCTGTCCGAAAGATGCGTCAATTCGCGCTGGCCGATCCTCACTACTATGTGTTGGAGCTAATTCAGGCATCCGTGGCAAACGGCGCGCTCTCCATTAACTTCATGGTCGATCGTACCTCATGTACATTCTCGTACGTGGGCGGGGGATTCAATGAGGATGAGCTGATCAAACTCTTTGACTTCCTGTTTGCCGCTCAGTCTGACATGGCCTACAGCGCGTTGCGCCAGCTCGCGCTTGGTGTCAACGCGTTGATGTTGATGTCTCCCGAACAAATTATCATTGAGTCAGGAGACGGTACGATTGAAGGGACCACACGCGTGGTCATCATGCCAGGCAAGGATCTGGTGGATGTGGGTACGCCTGAAAAGGCGCTACAAGGCACATTTATACGTGCATCAGGGCTTAATCGTTCACTTATCGCCGCCAAAAGTAACTTGCAACCTACAGAATACGGACCTCCCGAAACACAGGCGATTGAAGATCGTTGCTTGACACTTCCGATCCCCATTATTGTGAATGATCACTCCGTATTTGGTTATTCAAGTGTGCGTACGCCCACGATTTTTGGTTACTCCAAGGTGATCTCCATTGATGAAGGTGACCTCTATGGCAGCATTGGTCTGGTGGAGACTGGTGCGAACAATCCTGGTTTCAAGTTGCTCACATATGGCACGTGGGTTCAGACCGTGGACCGTGCGTTGCTATCAGGTTCACAGTTTGGCGGCGTGATCTCTTGTGACCGCTTGAACAAGACTGCTGACCACGCTGCGATTGTGCGCGATATGCGCTATGAGGAGCTGTGGGCAAGGTTGCAGCCATATGCTCGCCAGCTTGTATATGGCAAGGTTGTAGCAGGTAAATACGAGGTGAAAACCTTTGAAGGGCGACCTGTCAGCACCAAGGAACTAAACGATATTCTTGCACAATGTGACTATGCAGTGCTCATGCAAGCTGACCTGAGCCCACGCTCTCCAGAGGCGTTACGTGCTGTGCGCATCGCCAAAGGTCTGGGCGACGATGTGCCTGTGCTCAGAGTGCAGGAAGATGATGTCTTGAGGGTGCGTTACATGTCGCGACGTGCGCGTGTATTGATGCCAGGTTTGACGGATGGACGTGATGAGGAGTTTCTTACAAAGCCATTGATAGATCCTCCACCCACGCCCTGGTTGATGGAGCCGATCAAGGGGGCCGTGATCACGGCAGCAGAGTTGTTGCTCGGAATCTGGAAGAAGTTTTATGCAGGAGAGGAGCTTGATCGCACGTCTGCACAGGTGATGAGCGATAAGCTCAACGCACGTTGGGTCAACTTGAACACAGATAAAGAGGGCAAGGTCGATGTGAGTCCACTGGTGAGCGCTGTGGATGGTGTGGAGGATGGACAGCGCCACATGCTCAACGAACATGCGGCTGTGCTGGGTGCGCTCAACGCATCAGTGTATGCGCCAGTGTATGCATTTGCACAGGAAGATGAATGCCTTGTGCGGCTCGTCTCGATGGGAAGGTTGTTGTGGGCAGGACGAGTGAAGTCACCGTTCCCTGGCTTTGTTGTGGTGATGGAGATGGATGGTTTGATGCCTCGACATCTCTCACCTGTGCGTTTTGAACACAACTCTGAGCTGGATAAATATGAGCAACCAGAGGGAGAGAGTTTTGCGCGTTGGATCGCCGAAATTGCTGTGGAATCGCTCGTCACGCAGATGGAGGAAGCCACAGAGCGATTACTTGATAACCTACAAGCAGAAGACATCAAACCAGACTCCAGCGCGGCACAGGTCTGTCTTGGTCTGCTCGCCCGCGAGTCTCATTTGCGCTTCAAGATGCAGGAAGGCACCCCTCACTTTGAGCTGCTGATGATGCGTCCGCATGTGTTGAAGTTGACCTCGTTACCGCTCTTCAAAAACCTTGATGGCGAGACGCTGGCATTGCGAGAGATCCTCGCGTGGATGCCTTCTCAAGGTGGGCTTGTCTATGGTGTGGTTGATGGGGACTTTGCCGATCTGCAAGGTGTTAACAGGTCGCGTGTACTCGATTTAACACCCGCACAGGAGTCGATCCTGATTGCATTGATTGGTGAGTCTGCTTATGTGCGTGTGGATGGTCGCGATACGCTGGCTATTTTGACCTCCCCCATGATCATTCAGGTGCGAGACCTGTTGATGGGAGATGTGGTTCAGGATGAGCAGATGCGTCAGTATGAGCAACACGATCTTCTCATATCTCAAAATGTGGAGCTGACGCCAGCGCAGGAAAAGACGTTGATTTCATCCTTGTTGCAGTTGATGAAATCACCTTCATCCAGTGACTTTAATGAGGACGATATGAGGCGACAGGCGTTGAGACATCTTCAACGCTTTGTCTGTCGTCGATTCTTTGCGCGCGGCGAACTGCATGGATTGGAGAGCGAGCCGCTGTTTGTTGACCTTTATGGTCAGCCAATCAATATGATTGAATTTGCAAAGCTTTTACGTGGTTCTCCAGACGGTAAACCTGTGGTGTACATGGGGGATGGCCGCGCGATTGATGTGCTTGATCCTGTGCACACGAGCTTTGCCACGACGCGCTCTGACATGGATAAATCCACGCGTTGTGAGTTGGCGATGAACCCCTATCTGGCATGTTGTCTTGCGCCTTACGTGACGTTGATGCCCGCGTTTGGCTTTGAGCTTGAGTTGGAGATGTCCGAGGATGATCTCTCTTCACTGCGTTTTCTGTCCGAACATTATCTCATTAGCCACGAGATTGGTGAGAATGAGTTGATGGTAACAGGGCGTATTGGAATTGCGTTGAAGCCAAGCACCATGCCTGCATTGATCTGGAGAGACAGCGCAAGTGGGCGTTGTGTGTCGGCAGCGGCGGCCACGCTGGACTTTAACATTGTGGGCGTGCTTGAGGGTAAAGAGCTTGATCTTGAGGGTGTGGAGCGGTTGTTGTTCAAGCACTCCAGCGAGATGATAGAGCAACTTCTTGAGCAGTTGCCATCGTATGAGTACGGGACGGACCGATGGCGTCGCGCTGTGGATGTGTTGTTGACCTGGGCAGGAGGGTTCCTCTCCTTGCAGCATGAGCCAGGTCTTGGCGTGCACTATCTTGTGATGCATCCGTTGGCGCGTCGTATTTTACACCTTCCGTTGTTTGATACCGTGGCCCACCAGCCGCTCCATGCCACGGCGCTGGTGCGTTCATTCTGTGCGCTTGCAAATGGTCAGGAGAATGTGGGTCAGGTGATGGATATGCTCGCTGCAAACCTTGATGCTGTCCTGCGAGGATGGCTTGAGCGCACGCTTGTGTTGGACCACGTCAGGAGGTCAAGGACAGGGCGCATGAGCAGCGTAACTGTTGAAGATCATGGAGAGCGAACGATGTTGTTGCAGTCAGAGTGGCTGCATAATCTCAAGTATACCATACGCCATTATTTGCATGACCTGCGACCTGACATTGGGCATGTCACGCATATTGAAGTGCTGTCGCTTGCCGTGCTCGAGGATATGGGTCATATGCAACACTATGCAGCTGAATTCCGTCGATGGAGACTAAAGGATCGTCAGAAAACGCCGTTTCTTTTATTGAAGAGCAGAACCTCCGAGCTGCTCATTGTCGATGATACGCACTGGCTCTTTGAGAGGATTGCAGCAGCATACCAGGAAGGGAAGAGGACGCAGGTGAGTGAGTTCATCGCGTGGGCACTGCTTGCCATCTATGCGCATCTGAATGCATTGTTGGAGCCTGTCACCAATCTCCACGAACAGCAGTTCCAGATCGCGGTGATGAGAGCGCTCTTGCATCACAAGCTTGAGCTGAAGTCATGGGCTGCTCAGAATGGCGAGGCGCAATAAAAAAGTGCGTTTGAAACCTGATTTATCTGTCACACATTGTTTATCCTGGAAGCGAACTTGTGTAAAATTGTGACTCACGGATGCATAAAGTCATCTTTTATGAGTGAGGAGTGGGTCTGAAAACGCATTGACTATGTGTATATGACTCGTGTTGCTGGGGTGTGCGCGTATGCTTTTTTAGCATGTGACACAAACCCATACACGAGCATTACGGGTACTCAATGGGATTGAATGGAGCGCATTGTGAAGTCCACAGGGATGTCATCACGACGTGGCGTGGTGCTTGTTTTAAATGAGTCGGGACGGTTGTCAGAGATTCGAGCGCAGTTAAGCAACCTTGAGCACAAGGTTGAGGTGACGATTGGGTCCGAGCAACTCCAGTGTTACCTTGAGTCAGAGGATCAACAGGGCGTGTTCTTGCTTGATGCCGAGCTCTTTGGTGGCGAGGATCGTGAGGCCGTGCTTACACGCCTGATCGCGTTGCTTGACGGTAAGAAGTGTGCGGTGCTCTCCGAGAATAGTTCCTTCAAAAACAGGGCGGCAAGTGTCGCGCTTGGCGCGCGTGCTTTCTTGCAAATCCCGCTTGATCCGTCCGTGCTCTCAGAGCGTCTGGATGTGATGACGCTTGGCGATGATGAGCAGGCTCCAGCGCGAATTTTTATCCTCCAGTATGGTGAGGGCGCAGATTCAGGGCATTTGAAGCTCTGTCTTGAAGAAGCAGGGATGAACGCCTCGTTATTTACCAGCGCGGACACCATGTTTGATGCGCTTGATGAACACCGCCCCGAGCTGTTTCTCTTTGATCAAAGCGGCGTGTCGCTGGAGATTCTGGATATCGTCAAAGCAATACGTCAGGATGCAAACTTGTTGGGTGTGCCCATTTTGCTGTCGACCGAAAATACGGGTATGAATGGGTTTCTGTCTGCTGTTCAGGCGGGGTGTGACAACATCATCGAGAAACCTGCGCAGGCAGCGCATCTGTTGACTGCTGTCAGACCAAGGGTCGCGCGTTTTCGTCGTCTCAGGGCATCGATGGCCACAGATGGACTCACTGGATTGTATAACCACACCTACTTCAAGGAGAGGTTACAGGGGCAGGTTTCACAACGCATGCGCACGATGTCTCCTATCTCGCTAGCGATGATTGATATCGACTCGTTCAAGCAAATCAACGACACCCACGGCCACCCCGCTGGAGACAGCGTCTTGAGGCACCTCGCACAGCTCCTCAAGGGGCGATTAAGGCGCTCTGATATCCTCGGTCGTTATGGTGGTGATGAGTTTGCTGTCCTGATGCCAGACACTGAAATTCACGACGCCGCCAGAGTGCTTGAGCAGGTGCGCAGACGGTTTCATGAGATCGAACATCAGGGCTCCAGAAACACGTTTCGTGCGTCTTTTAGCTGTGGCATCGCAGCGTTTCCCACCTATTCCTCGGAGGCTACCTTGACTTCAGCCGCAGATCAGGCGCTGTATGAGGCCAAAGGTCAGGGGAAAAATAGGATTTATGCAAAGGCTTGAAATGACTTTGTTATGAATGTGTTACGTGCTTTTTGAGAGTGCCTCATGGGGGGAGCAACAAATTTAGGCTTGTTAACTGGACGGATCGTGACAATCCTCTTCTGTGTCACGAGATTTGGGGAGTTGTAATGGATGATGAAGCGCGCTCCCTCTTGTGTCACGACTAACCCGTGAGCACATGTCAGAGGTTCTCTGGCGCAAGACCACAACATCTGTGGTGATGGCGCGCCGTTCAGTCGTCGGCCTGTGACGTCACCTGCACACAAGCAGGTTTAACAATCATGTGTTCAACAGGACAATTACACACAAGGAGAAGTTACGCTTATGAAGCATAGCATTAAACATGATATTTCTGATGATCTTGCCAAGAAGGCAACCAAGAAGGCGTTTGAATCTTACATCGAGCGTTTCTCGGAGTTTAACCCCACTGCAAACTGGACCTCTGACAGCCGTGCTGACATCGGTTTTGCTGTGAAGGGTAAAAAGTTGGATGGCTCTGTCGAGCTTGCTCCAGGCACCATCAACCTTGAAATGAACGTGCCCTTTTTGTTCAAGCCTTTTGAGAAAAAGGCGGTTGGCGTCATCGAAGGCGAGATTCAAAAATGGATCACCCGCGCCAAAAATGGTGAGCTTGGTGAGTAAGTTCTCCGCATAGAAAACAAGAGAAGCCAGAGGGTTAACCCTCTGGCTTCTCTTGTTTTCTATGCCACTTCAGATCACTTTGTAGCAGGCACGCTCATGCCAAGCTGCTTCATCAGGAACGCGTAGGTGTCCACGTCGCTCTCGACCCACTTCTTGACCATGTCACCTCCACCATGACCTGCGTTCTCCTCAATCCTCAACAACAACGGCTCTCCATCGGGATCGGCGTGCTGCAATGCGGCCACCATCTTTCTTGCGTGCAGTGGATCAACGCGATCATCGCTGTCCGCCGAGAGAAATAGCGCCGCAGGATAGTCCACACCAGGTGTGATGTGATGATAGGGCGAGTAGGCAAACAGTGTCTTGAATTGCTCGGCGTCATCTGCGCTTCCGTATTCTGGAATCCAGGTCTTTCCGCTGCCATGCAAGTGGTAACGCACCATGTCAAGCAACGGCACAGCACACACCACAGCGCCGTACAGTTCAGGTTCCTGTGTCATCGCTGCGCCCACCAACAACCCACCATTTGAGCCACCACGAATCGCAAGCTTCTTGGGTGAGGTGTACTTGTTCTCAATGAGGTATTTTGCGGCTGCGTGGAAGTCATCAAAGACATTCTGTTTCTTATCCAACATCCCTGCTTTGTGCCAGGATTCGCCATACTCACCGCCGCCACGAAGGTTGGCCACAGCATAACCACCACCCATCTCGAGCCATGGATAAATGCTGGAGCGGAATCCTGGACTCAAACTTACGTTAAACCCGCCGTATCCATAGAGGATGAAGGGTGTGTTTCCATCAAGTTTAACGTCCTTTTTGGTCACCACAAACATCGTGACTTCAGTGCCATCCTTGGATGGATAACGCACCTGCTCGACCTTGTAGGGAGAGGGATCAACGGGCACATCAATTTTGGCCCAGAGCTTGGTTTCTCCCGTGTTGATGTTGGTCTGATAGACCTGATTTGGCACCGTAAATGAGGTGAATGTGAAGTATGCCTCAGGCTTGTCAGGCTCGCCAATGACGCGACTTGTCGCACCAATTGTGGGGAGGCTGATCTCTCCTTCACGCACACCATCAAGGTTGTGAGTGTAGAGCTTGTTGTATGCGTTCTCCATGTAATTGAGGACGAGTTTTCCGCCCACAATGCTCATACCATCAAGCACTGCGCTCTCGTGCTCAGGCACAATCTCTTTGGCTGTTTCAAGGCTTGGATTCTTGATGCTTGTCTTGAGGACACGCATGTTGGGCGCGTTCCAGTTTGTGGTGATAAACAGGTCGTCACCAAAGTCGCTCAGTGAGAATGTCGCATCAATGCCTTCAGCAAGTGTGGTCCACTTGGCATCAGCATCACTTGCGTCGCGATAATACACATCATTCTGACTCCAGCCCTTGAACTTGTAGTAAAAGAGTTTTTCACCATTGTGTGATAGCTCCACGCCCACAAACATTTTGGGGTCATTGGTACGCTCTACAATACGTTGATCTTGCTTGGGATCTTCTCCCAGCTTGTGGAACTTGATCTCGGCATAACCAGGGCGATCCTGAGTAGGGATGGTTTTGTCTGTAGGAACCCAGGTGTAGTAGAATCCCGAGTTATCCTTGGTCCATGAAGGCCACGCGTATTTGGCACCTTCAATGACATCAACCTTGCTTGTGGTGCCTGCGTCCACATCCATGACGTAGAGCACGGCTTCATCGGCGTTGTTCTCGTTGAGCGTGTAGGCCATCAACTTGCCATCGCGAGAGGGATAGATGTCACCAAGCGATACGCTCCCATCTTCGCTCAAGGTATTGGGATCAATGAGGATCTTCTCTTCACCATCGATGCCGTCTTTCCAGTAGAGCACATATTTCTCCTGGCCTGCCTTGCGGCGATAGAGGAAGAACCTGTCGCCATGTCGACGAGGTGTGCTCACGGCATCAATATAATAGAGCTCCATGAAACGCTTTGTGAGCCAGCTTCGTCCATCAAGCTTTTGAAGGTAGTCATCCGTGAAGGATTGTTGTGTGTTCATCCACGTTTGCACCTCGGGGGAGTCCGCGTCTTCAAGCCAACGGTAGGGATCAGCAACTTGCTGGCCGTGCAGGGTGTCGACGGTATCTTCACGACGAGAATCAGGATAATTCATGGTTGTGCTCTGGGTTGAGGTGGTTTCACTGGGTGTGTTTTCTGGCGCGCTCTTGCACGAGGTCGTACAAAGCAAAGCAGCGCTGACGAGAGTAATCGTTGTCCTCCATGGGAGGTGAGCAAGGAACATAATCAACCTTATATGATATGGGTTTCCGTGTGTTCTGAAGCAGCGCACATACTGTTGTAGTGTGAGGACACCTGTCAATGGCGTAGCGCTTTTAGCTCCAGGTTCCATGGACACATTTCAGGAGTGATGAGGAGGGAGCAACACGAGGTCTATACCCATGTGGTGGGTTGTTTTGATGTTGTAATCGTCTGCAATTTCAGTGATTTGCTCTGATTTTTTGGTCTTCGTGATTCCGAGGCATCGCAGCGATGGCGGTGGGCCTTGCTCAAGCAGTTGAAGGACCGCAGGGTGCTCTCGTCCCTCGGCCTGAAGGTCGAGGCGCTGAAGCGACGTGAGCTTGGAGTCCCTGTTAAACGCATAGGCTCGGCTTACCAGAGGGTTGTACGCCACACGTAAGGTCTGGAGCTTGCTCAACGAGGATGTCTGTGTGAGCAAGTCTGCAATGGGAGCCGTGAGCCTGCACGCCGAGAGATCGAGGGCCTGTAGGTTTTTGGTGCTCCTCTTGTGGAACAGCCTCACAACACCACGAGAGCCGAGCGGGTTATGATCAAGCGCAAGCGTCGTAATTTGTGAAAAGCGTGGGCCTGAGAGGAGCGCCTCGACGTAACGTTCCGTGATGTTATTGTGCGACAGAATCAGTGTGTGGAGGGCATGCAGGTGGGGGCTTTGCGTCAACGCAGCGAGCCCTTCAGGGGAGGTCTGAATGCCTGACAGTGAGAGCACTTCAAGGTGTTTGAGTGGTTCTGTGTCTGCGATTAAACGTAGACCTTCCACACCAATTGATGTGTGGCTCAAGTTCAAAGCCCGCAATCTCGTGGGGTCTTTGCTGTGTTCCAGAAAGTTTTTCAATCCTCGCCAGCCAAACACATTATGCGATAGATCCACGGCCTGGACATGTTCCAAAATCGGAGCATGTGCGAGTGTGTGCAAATCCTCATTTCTCAACCCCATGTGTGAGGCATCAAGGACCTTGACGAGAGGTGCAAATGGCAGACGAGCGCCGCGGACGAGCCCTTCCTTCCAGCGCAGCGGTGTGGTGCGAATACGATAGGGCCAGCTCCCGATATGGGAGAGAATGTAGGGGATAACCACATCGTTCAAATCTTCTGAACCGCTCCAGTCAGAGAGTTGTTGACAAAGGTCTTCCCACACATCTACAGATGGTTTGTTTTGCACTATGCTGCGAATTTCACCGAACATGAAGCCTCACGTGGTTGTGAAAGAGATCTGAAGTACCTCACAAGGCGTACGCGCTTTGAGTGGAAGTGAGGTGGTCGTGTATGCACTTTGAAGTGATTGTATTGTCAGGAGTTTTTATGTGTTATCGACAGTTGAGCGCGGAGATAATCAAGGCAGGTAGGACCTTGTATGATGAAGGATTGATCGTGGCAGGTGCAGGAAACTTGTCAAGCCTTCTGGATGATGGCTCCGTCTTGTGTACGCCAGCGGGGGTATCCAAGGGTCATTTGACACCAGAGATCATGCTTCGCGTCAACCTTGATGGCGAAGTTCTGGATAAAAATGATCATGCACGACCTTCAAGTGAGCTGCACTTACACCTGGCATTGTATCAAGCATCAAGCAGTGTGGGCGCGGTGGTTCATGCACACCCGCCTACAGCCACAGCACTCTCACATGTGCCCGGGCTTAACCTCTGTGTCACGGCAGAGGGTGCGGCAATCCTTGGGCCTGTGGCTCAGATCGCGTACAGGACTCCAGGGACGGTGGCGTTGGGTGAATTATGTGCCGAGGCAGCGGCCAAAGGGGCGACCACATTTTTACTGGCCAATCATGGAGCTGCCTGTGTGGGAAAGAACCTTCAGGAGGCGATGTGGCGCATGAGCTCTCTGGAACATGTGGCGAGGATCTGGATGACGATGCATCAGCTCGGGTCGATGAGTTATCTTGATGATACAGAGGTGAAGCGGTTGCGTCAGATGATGGGGAGTCATTCGGCCGATATCGGTGCTGTCGCACTTCAGGTCGACTGATTGAGCTTTGATTGAGCTTTGATTAAAGCGATAGTCGGTACCCTATGAGCGCTTGTTTGTCTGGTGGGGTGGTGTTATAAGGTTTTGAATTTAAATAAGTAAATAAATTGTACCGATTGGTATTTAATGTTTGATTGAGAGGGTTTTATACTGATTGGTCTTTAATCTTCGAGAGATCACACTCAAGGAGCTCATGTGTGATCTCAAAGCCAAGAGAGGCGTAGCTTCGCAGGGCAGGGATGTTGGATTGGGCGACGTTCAGACCAATGTGCGTGATGCCATGTGTGAGGAGATGTTGACAGCAGGTGGAGACGACCTGTCGCGCGAGTCCCTTGTTGCGATGGTCGGGGTGAACGACAACATTGCCAAGCGCGGCGACTTGCTGCGTGAGGGAGTAGACATGCACCCCACAGGTAGCGATGATTGGGTGTGGCGCGGCGGTATCACGCAGGATGGTGATGACGTTAAGAGCGAGCGTGTCGGGGTTAAAGTAGGTTTGTGGATAGTGGGTGTGGAGGAATTGAAGGAGCTCATCGTGATCATCAGGCGTGGCAATCTTTGGATGTGATGAGGGTTCAAGCTGCGAGTAAGATGACAGCATCATGCGAAACAGAGGGGTGGCATGCGTGTCGTGGATGGTGAAGAAACGTTCAATCCAGGAGGTTGCATTGGCCGAAATGATGGCATGTAGCGTGTCTGGGAGCGATGGGAGCGCGTGAGCGGTGAGGTGTTGCAGGATAGGTTGGGAGTCTTGATGCGTGTCCTGCATGATGAGTAAAGTGCCCGTGTCACCATCATCAAAGAGGAGCAACACGCTCCCTGAGGAGGTGTTGCCCTCGACGCCCCACCAGGAACACCGTTGGAAGAAGGGGGCGTCGAGGTCACCAATGGAGTAAAGTTGGAGCGCTTTATTTTGGTGGAGGACAGTGGTGAGCTGTTCCTTGTGAGGGGTGATGATCTTCATGAGAGCTTGTCCTCTAGGAGATCCTTGGCAAGTTCCATGATATCACGTTCTGTGAGGAGTCCCACGAGCTTGCCCTGTTCCACGACAGGGAGGCAGGGGAGCTTGTGGTCTTGCATGATCTGAAGCGCCTCTGTGGTGGTGGTGGATGGTGGGATGGAGACGACATCGGTGAGCATGACCTCGGAGACGATGATCTCCTCAAGCTCTTGTTTGGATTGTGTGTTGGCAAAGATTTTGAGGATCAGATCGTGTGTGATGAGGCCCACGAGGTTGTGTTCATGATCTTCAACAGGCAACCAGTGGACGTGATGCCAGGTCATGAGACTTGCGGCAAACTCGATGGGTTCATCTTTTTCAAGTGTGATGAGGTCACGAGACATGTACTGGCCGACACGAAGGTGGTTATCCTTCCAGTTTTCCTTCTTGATGTTGATCTCCTCGGGCCAGGTGTGCACGGGGATATTCTGGTGTTGGTTTTGCAAAATGGAGGATGTGATGTGGCTCAAGACCTCGCCGCGATTGCCCTTGCTCTTGACCTGCTGGAATGTGTTGAGGATCCAGTCTGCGCCTGTCTTGAGTTTCTGGACGCGTTGTTCAATGACGTTCATGTAGCGCTCGATATCATCGTGGTCGATCTTGCTCTCCTGGAGTCCCTCACGAGCAAGTGGGATGAGGCGTTCAAGGAGGAGGTTTTGCGCCGTGCGCGTTTTGCCATCGACCCAGGTCATGGGGGCATCAAGACCATTCTGGGCGGCATGGATGAAGTTTGCACGCGCAACATCAAAGTCCATTTTGGTGGTGATGTCGCCATATTCTTCAAGAACACCACTCATGAGCCCGAACCAGAACGCGGCGTTTGCGACCTCATCAAGAGGAGTGGGGCCAGAGGGAAGGACACGGTTTTCGATGCGCAGGTGTGCAAGTTTTCCTTCACTATCGACGCCATAACAGGGGCGATTCCATCGGTAGACCGTGGAGTTGTGCATGCGTAATGCGCCGAGGTTTGGGCACAGGCCGCGTTCGATGGTGTCGATAGGATCTTCGGCGTCGAGTTCCACGGCAAAGAGGACCTTGAAGCGCGCGATATCTTCCCGAAATATCTCAAGAATACTCTCCTGAACCCAGCGCGATCCGAAGCTCACGCGAGGTTGAATTTCGCGGAGGTATCGACCTGACTGGCGTGTGTCAACGGACTGTTGGAAGAGCGCGATTCGCGTCTCTTTCCAGAGGCGTTTACCAAAGAGTAGTGGGGAGTTTGTGGCTGCGGCAAGGACAGGTCCACAGACGGCCTGTGCGATGTTGTAGAGCTTGGCAAATTCTTCGGGCGAGACCTGGAAGTGGACTTGAAAGCTGGTGTTGGCAGATTCGAGCATCACGTCATCGTGGCGCAGCAGCATCTCGTCGGTGCCACGGATGTTGATCTCGTAGTCCTCGCCGCGCAGCTCCGAGAGGGTGTCATTCAGGAGTCGATAGCGAGGGTTTGGGGTCTGGTTATGGAGGCCCAGGTCGGATTTTTCGATCGTGGGGAGGATGCCCGTCATCATGAGGTGTGCGTGGTGTTTTTGAGCGGCGTGCTGGCCCTTTTTCCAGAGGGAGCAGAGTTGCTCTTCGACGGTGGAGAGTGCGTGTCCACCGAAGATGACAGGATCGACGCTGAACTCGAGGTTATAGAGCCCGAGTTCGTGTTCATAGAGGGGTTCATTGAGGGTGTGAAGGATCTCTGTGGCGAGGGGCGCAGGGCGCAGGGAGGAGTCGAGGATAAAGAGTTCCTGTTCTGCGCCAATGCGTCGGACGCCGCGCTCAACGCGGTCGGTCTGGAGGAGTTTTTCGAGTGCACGCACATCTTGTAGGAGGCGACGCATGAATGCCTGACGTTCTTTGCCTGCGCCTTTTTTACCTTGTTTGACCTCAACACCCATGGCGTTCTCCTTTGGGATCGATAATGCGGCATGACAGGTGGTGTCATGAGCGCGTGATATGGACTTATGAGCGGGTGATCTCTACAGGTATGATACCGAGTTCAGGTAGGAAAAGGCAAGTGATGTAAAGACATGTTACGTTGTTCCTGGGGATTCATCCTGTATTATGATGCACTGTGTCATTTTGAGGGCAAAGGGAGGAAAAGAGCAAAGGGAAAGTGGAGCGAAGGAGGCAAACTTGCACATTTGTGACATTTTCGAAGAATGTGTGTCTGGTTTTTTTGCACATTTGTGCAAAATTGCCTTGTGGGCACACAAGATCCAGGGTTCACCAAGAAAAACCTTAGAGAAGGCTGGCATCTTGACTGCAATCCTCGTAATATGTGACCCGTGAGTCCCCTTTAAACTTTGAAACTGGGGGCTGAAATGATCATTATGGATACCGCACTGATGGTTTAACCAGAGGATTTGGCGAGCAGGTTTGTGTCCTTATTATTATGACCGCGACTCGTTTGGATGGCTGGCATCAGTCGGTGGTAGAAGAACACTCAATCATGGTCACAGAGATGGCCAGAGTTAAACATAGAGCATGTCCCTGGGGCTTTAATCCAGGTCTTGAGAGGGTCACATGTTCATGAGGAGTAATGTATGAAGATGAATTCGCACAACAAGGCAGGGTCCAGGCGTTTGGTTGCCTTGCTTTGCCTGACAGGGCTTTTGGTGTCACTGTCGGCGTGTGGCCCCGATGAGGTCAACAACGACACGACAGATCAGGGCACTCAGGACATGACCTCGGATGCAACACCCGATATGGTGGTTCCCGAAGACATGGCTGATATGGCTGACATGTCAGATGATATGGAAGCAGACCTCGGCGAGGATATGCCCGACGAGGTTGATATGCCAGACATGGACACCGAGCCAGATATGGTCGATATGGCTGACATGTCGGATATGGTCGACATGACGGACATGACCGATATGGTCGATGAAGGTCCAGACTGTACCGTTGACTCTGATTACGATGGCATCAATGACTGTGAAGAGGCATTGATTGGCACCGATCCCAACAAGCCAGATACAGATGGCGACACGCTGACTGACTATGAAGAATTCATGGCGGGTACAGATCCCCTCGCTTCAGATAGTGATGGCGATGGCTTGAGTGATGATGAGGAGCTTCGCTACGGCTTTGATCCCAACAACCCATCCACGCTCGACAACATGGTGCTTGATGGCGACCTCTTTATCGCCTCTGCATGTGATACTGCCGAGAGTGAGCCCATCGTGTACTTTGAAGACACCGATGGTGACTGGCGCCTTGCGCTCCCTCCTGTCTTTAATAACTACGCACGCTTGACCATTCCTTCTGCGACCCCTCCTGTGGCCGCAGCGGTCTACGATGACCCCGTCAACGAGGTCGCCGCGTTTGTGCTCAGTACACCCAAGGGCGGACTTGATCCTGTGCAGGAGCTGGTCTCCTACAAGGCTGTGATCGAGCAAGTGTCCAACATTACACAGGATTTCACCTCAGGTGAGTTCCGCACCCACGATAACTTCGCGGCTGCTCCTGGTCAGTACAGGATCTCAGCGACAGGAAAGACCGTGCGTAAGTTGCGCGACGATCTCTTGTTTGCGATGGCACCCTTCACCACAAGCGATGTCACAGGTGGCCTTCCTTCATCGGCAGGTAACCCACACAACACCTTCGTGCTTGATGTGTCCGTGATTGAGCGTGAGGATCGTATCATGACCCTCGTCGCGCTCGCTCCTACAGACCTGTATGAGACACGTGACTCCGTGCAGTTCCGTATGAGTGACCTCACCAACACGACCAGCATCGCACGTTCAAACTCGGGCGATCGCCTCAAGTGCCACCCCTTCCCGATCACCACAGAGATCCCCACTGCGGACTTCTACTGGGTGCTCGATCAGTCTGGCTCCATGTCCAGCTACAACAACGTGATTATCAACTTCTCCAGTAACTTCGTCTCTGAAGTGGCCAACACGGGTCTTGATTATCGCCTTGGTGTCACCAACATGAGCCCCCTGATTGAAGGTAAGCTTCGTCCCACCATCGGCTGGCATACAAGCCCTCAGGTCTTCGCCAACGAGATCGACTACTACGTCATCGACTGTACCTCCAACGAACCTGATTGCTCAGGTTTCGAGGAGTTCGGTCTCTATGCCGCAGAGTCGGGTATCACCTACATGCGTAGAACCACCACACCTCGTGCCGAGAAGATCCGTGATGATGCTCAGCTTGTCACCATCTTCATGACCGATGAGCAAGCTAACTCCTTTGAGACCAGCTTCTCCACAGGTGGTATTCAGGGCCGTCCCAATGGCGTCGGTGCCACGACTGAAGCTGCATTGCAGGCTGAATACAACACCTTCTTTGCTGCTCAAACCATTGCATACGCCATCTACAGTGACACCAACAGCTGTGGTCTCACTATCGCTGATGCCTATGCCGAGGTTGCGCTCCAGACAGGTGGTGCATCCGCATCACTCTGTGCTGCTGACCTGACTCAGACCATCACTACTATCATCAGTGATACTGCGGGTCGTGCATCCAGCTTCCGTTTGCCTGATACTCCTGTCTCCTCCACACTCCGTGTGTACCAGGGCAGTGATGATGGCCAGACAGGTATCTGGGTTCCTCGTAGCCGTACTGATGGCTTCGATTACTTCCCTCAGCGTAACGCGATTGCATTCTTCGGTACATACCGTCCTCGCGCAGCGTCAAAAACCGCATGTATGATGGATTCTCAATGTCCTGATACGGTCACTGAACAATGTCGTGGCGGTACATGTGAGCTCCGTAACCCACTTCAGGTTGCTGTTCACTACCAGACATTCATCAACAAGCCCAAGAACTCCTCTGCTGATGATATGAACCCATAACTCAGGCACTACGAGTCAACAAAAAGAAGCGGCGGCTTCTCCTTCAAGGAGAAGCCGCCGCTTCTTTTATGATTTTATGATGTGCTATATCTGCGCATGTGCATCGTTTAATCCCGAGTCTAGCAACGAAAACATCAGATCTGCGCACGGAATCACGAGGGTGTGATAGGCGCGACGTCTGAGCAGATCCTCAAGAGGTTCACGAATGCAACCGTGCCCAAGTAGTATGCGCTCCTCGCGTGTCAGCCCCTGGGCCCACGGAGAACATGGCTCCTCGTAGGACTCTTCAAAGCACGCTTTCGCCACAGGGATCAGGTGTGGTCGTGTGTAGAGCATCCATTGCACAAACTCCCATCCTAGCTGTGCGTGAGAGCCTTCTTCCATGGAGATCTGCTCAAAGATCTCGCGCACATGATCGTCAATAGCCTTGGGTGCCATCCATTGTGCAACGCTTGCTGCGAGCGTCTCTCCTATACATGCTTCGTAGATGGCTGCCTTGAGGATGGCTTCTTCATCCTGAACGTGGGCCAGCCCACCATCCACGGAGACCTTATCTGGGCCAAGCTTTTTACCTGCATAACTACTTGCGATGGTGAAGCAATCTCTGGCGTGACGAATCTCATCATGCATCGCATTGGTTGCAGATTGCACCAGGTGAAGTGGTGCGCCAAGGCTCATTAACTCCATGATAAATTTGGCAAATGATGCCACGGAAGCATGTTCATGTGTGCCTGCTTCAGCCCATTTGAACGCGATCTCTCGCAGGTGCTTTTCGTTCAGAAGATCAAGACCTGTGGGCATGAACGCCTCATCACACCAGCCATCACTCTCCTTGACGCGCGCCAAACGTGCCATGCCATCAACAGTAAACGGTCTGCCTTCAACACAGAACGTGAATGCCACAGTGATGCGATAACAGCACTCTTCATCGCTATCCACCACGGGACCGCAGACGTTACCATCGCCATCGGCATAGGGGTAAGACGGGGGACACGCGTCATCTGATCCAAGTGCTGCGGTGATATGTGCTTCCACATCTGCTGCGTCCATGTTCATGGCGTGCTTGCAGTTGACCTGAGATTGCGGTGCACACACGATGATGGTCTGTTGGTCAGATGAACTCATATTATACTCCCACCCTTCATGAGGATATTCCGTATAGGACTCGCCATCTTCCAGGCAGGACGATGTGTAGGTGGTCTTGTTGAGTGTCCAGGGTTTATTGTTACCTTGCTCTGTCACTGACTCATTGATGCAACCCATCATGACGGGTGAAAGGGCAGCGCCTGCAAGTGCTCCCTTGTAGAGCGAGCGAAGTAATGTATTTCTCAAGTCTTGCATATGTTTAGCCTCCACATTGTAGGTCAGGGCGTAGGTGCTCTGGCTGTGGTGTGAATGAAGAGTTTAGCATTTCAAACAATAAGAACTTTTAGACTAGCTCAGAATGTTATGAACATCAAACATCTGCTGTGTCTGATAATGTGTGATGTGAAAACAGTTGGGTTCGAACCTTTGTCCGTGGTAAGTCTATAGAGAGTATGCTCGGTTATGCTGCGCTGTGGGTCCATGATGAGGGCGAATCGTGTGAGATGATTCAGAGGATGTGCGTGATGTGACGCGCAACTCTTGTTTTGTTTTCATGTGTCAGGTGAGGCAGAACTGTCCGCGCTGTTGTGAACTGATCTTTTGGGAAGGCTTTTGATGAAGCTCCAGGTTGTGCGAGCCAATGGTATCAACTTTACTTGCTATGTGCATGGACATGGCCCGAAGCTGCTGTTGATGTTGCACGGGTTTCCTGATGATGCGGCGACGATGCTGCGCCTGATGGATTCCTTGCCCACCGAGCAGTTCACCATGGTTGCGCCACATATGCGTGGTCTTGGTCCTTCCTCAAAAGCACCTGACAGGCGTTATCTGTATGCCTTGTTGGGTGAAGATGTCCTTGGTCTGATTGATGCCTTTGGCGCTGAAACGGCCCATCTTTATGGTCATGACTTTGGGGCGCTCGCCTGTTATGCGGCTGCTCAGCTTGGGCCTGACAGGATCGAACACCTGATCACGGCCAGTGTGCCTCCTCCGCGTACATTTTTGCACAACCTCCCCAAACAACCACGACAGTTTGCAAGAAGTTGGCACATCTTTATGATGCAAATCCCCTGGTTGGGTAAGGCGCTGCTTGGTGCTCAGGATGATGCGCTCGTCTCGCTGTTGTGGCGCTTGTGGAGCCCAGGTTGGCGTTGGCAGCGAGATCGATTGGCAAAGGTCAAGAACTCGCTTAATCGAAAGGGAGCGCGTGGTACTGTGGTGCGCTATTACAGGGCGCTATTGCTGGACGCGCTTCTTGACCCACGTGCATGGCAACAGAGCTTCAAGCTCTCCATGGAGCTGATTCGTGTCCCCTCCACGGTCATTTATGGTGATCGAGATGGATGCGTGGGCAAGGGGATGTTCAAAAAACTCCACCGTTCATTTGCGCTGATGACTCCCGTCAGGCCCGTCCTCCTCAAGGGGTGTGGTCACTTCCCACATCTGGAATGCTTGGAGCAGGTCAAGGATGTGATCCTGGAAGGGCCTCCCGAGGCATAGATGTCTGCCTGAAACAAGCTGAACGACAGAGCGCGGGAGGGGGCGGCCAAAAATCTTCGATCTTTGGCCGCCCCCTCCCGCGCTCTGTCGTTCAGAATCAGTGGCTACACTGATTCTTTTCAATCATATGCCACAGCATTTCACGTGTCAGTTGTGTGGGGGCTTCGTCCCCATGAGTGTGGCCATGTACGGTGCCATCCGCGTGTGTGTGCACGGAGGGTGAGGCTGGAGGTGGTGCCAACGGTGGAAGTGTCTTTGCGAGCTCTTTCAGCGGTGGGTTGTTGTAACCATCACCATCGACATCCACATAGATTGGGTTGGAGAACGCCAGTGGTTTGATGCCGTTTTGAGGTACTACAGGTTTCATTCCGCGCGCGCCCTGTTTGCGGTTGCGCAACATGACGATGATGTAGCTGTCACGATCCATGGTGAGTTCAAATTCTACATCCTTGACCCATCTGCGGTGTGTGCTCTGACCTGTGGCGACTACCTCGAGATCAGTCTGGGCATCAAGGTTGATGTCCACGGTCATATCGGGATCAAGTGGTGTGTTGTCTTCCTCACCTGCGGGTACGATGACATCTTCTCGGTTGTAGTAGATATCCAGCGAGTCGACGTTCATCCATTCGGGGATCTCGACTTTGACCTTACCAAATAGCTTGCCATCAGAGGTTGCGTCCAGGGTCTCGCCAAGTTGTGCAATTTCTCCCTGTGAGTTTTCTAAATGAATCCAAAATGTTGGGCCATTTGTTCCGATGGCTTTGCCTTCGTTGATGGCGCGAGCAAATGTGTCGCGGTCAAACGTGTCGGGGGCGTCATGAGCAGGGTCTACAAAGACGAGTGTGCGTGGCACTCCGCCAATATTTGCCCATCTGCGGTGTGTGTCGGTGACGGCGGTCATCGTGGGGCTGAATCCGCGCCCAACCATGGTCATCCACCAGTGTGCAATGATCCAGAAGTGATTCAGACCATGATCGTTCATGAGCTCCATGGCCGTGAAGTTCTCGGCCCACAGGCGAGTGTTGCCTGTGGATTCGTCAGGAGCAAGTACGGGGAGTCGCTTGCTCTCGGCATCTGCGGTAGAGATACCACGCAATGTATCTACCTTGAGCGAGCCAATCGTTCCTGTTCCTGCGGGGTGGTTGACCTGAATCACCTGCTCACCAGGGAAGCCATTGATCCAGTCAAAGATTTCGGAAGGCAGGAGGCTATCACCAGGACCATTACCCCAGTCCAGAGATCCACCACGAGGATGGTTGGGGTCTTGTTGCAATGGGAACGCGTTCAGGTGCCCTGTGTCGGAGGTTGTGACTTCGCTCCCTTTGAGGCTGATGATCTCGTGGTTGGCACCCAGCGCATCGATGGTGGGCTGGTAGTCCGAGATGAAGTCATGGTCCGTGCTGACCATGACGTCCACACCTTCACTCATGTAATCAAGGACGCGGTGTCTTTGTGAGATGGCGCTATCTGGAGAGGTCAGGCTGTGGATGTGGAAGTCACCAGTGACAATACCTTCGGAGCGCACAACATGAGCGATTTCAGCGTCAAGGCTGATGGTGTCGCCGCTGGTCAGTGAGATCGCGTGACCATTTGTCAGGTGTGCATCTTCAGGCCAGATGGACCACTCCATGCCACGCGTGACAGTGACGCGGTAGTCGCCTTCAGGCAGCAGGACTTCTGCGTTGCCATTGACATCTGTGGGAACGATGGCTGCGATGGTGTTGGGCAGTGAGTCCGTGGTGACGTCCTGGAGTTGAGATGTTGGCATTGATGGGCAGGAGCCCTCACACCAGACGGTGACACGGCCTGGCGTGGGATTGCCAAGTGGGTCTTGCACGGTCACTGTGACTGTGGCTGCTGGGATGAGTTTTAAGTCGACTGTTGCGCTTGAATCTTTTGTGATTTCAGTGTTTTGTGGTGTGAGCGTGGGTTCTCCAGCTCGCCGAGCTTCAAGTGTGTATTCACCCACGGGTAGGACCATGGAGTAGTTGCCCTGAGCATCTGTTTTGACCTGGTTGATCGCTCGGCCCTGCGGGCTGATTGCGCTGACACGTGCGCCAGGAACAGGAGCGTTGTTGGTGTCCGTAAGTTGTCCCGATACGGTGCCTGTATCGAGGCCCATCTGGGGGTAGATCTCATCGAGCATGGTGCCAAGCGAGCTGTCTCCGATGAAGAACTGGTGTGTCACATGATCAGATTCACCAGGTTCAAGATGGAAGAGTCCGCGCAGTCGTTCGAATTGTCGGCGAGTGCCGAGTGCGACTTTGATAATGGAGTCCTGCTTGAGGAGTGTGGCTGCGGTTCCTGCGGCAAAGAGCGTGACGCCTGCTGCGGGAAGGTCGGTGCCTTTGATCTCGGGATCGACTTCGGGCACATAGGCATACGATGTCTCATCACCGCTCCAGATCATGTAGGGGAACTTGACGCCATCCAGCGTGTCTGCCGAGAGTCGTTCGTTGCCATAGCCCTTGTTGGTGCCAAGTGGGTTGAAGTAGCTGCCCACGCCGCCACCCATGATCAGGTGGCCCACAGCCATGTGTAAGGTCTCCTGGCTTTCGTTACGAAGGGCCGTGACCGTGCGTAGTGACTTGTCGCCAGGACGCAGGATGTAATAGATGGTCATGGTTGCGGGATCGACGCTATTGAGGTCGATAGGGAGCTGTACTGTGGCGGGGAGGTATTCCCTGACCATGCTCTCAAAGTTAATAAAATCAAGGAGATCAAGCTTACCTGTGATCGCCAAAATAGCGGCCTCATCAGGACCACCTGCTTGAAGGATCTCGGTGGTTTCAGGATAGAATGTCTGGGACAGGTTCCCAAGCACACAGATCTCACCGAGGTTATCCTCGTTGGGCTCTGCATTGGGTGATGTTTTCATCGCCGCATCAAGCAGGTTGCCACCATAAGGGCAGGGGTTCATGACGCGTTTGATGCCTTCAATGATGTAGCGCCCGTGGGAGTTCTCCATGACGAAATCGCCTGGTCGTCCGTGGGCGAGTGCACCTTTGAGCAGGGAGCTATCATCTGTGGCCTGGAATACGGTTGTTGTGCCTGATGCGTCAGGCAACGGTGCCGTGTAGGGAGCGAGGTCAACCTCGACAGGCTCGCCAAATCTTGGGACGTAAGGTGTCGTATGCGAGTCTGACTGATCGGGAGACATGTCATCAGGCGTTTGCGTCAGGTCAGGTTGCTGATCCACCGCATCGGGCATATCTTGCATGTCTGTTTGTGGGAGCATGTCAACAGATGCGTCCTGTGTGGCGGCGTCTGGCAGTCTGTATTCAGGGTCGTTGCAGGCAGCGCTTAGAAGCAGCAAGCCAGCAGACATGAGTGTGATCGTACGTGGTGTTGTAAATCTATTCATTGGATTGATTCTATTGGATTTATTTGGTGAGTTCATGGGTTTGTCACCCAGATGTCATGGTGCTGACACATTATGCTCATAAATGCTGCTGGATACCAGATAAATCCTGGTGTGTTATACAAAGATACGTCGTGAGTGTGTGATGGAGAAAGGTCAGATGGAGTCACAGGGTGAGGAGACAAAGCTGAGCGAGCTGTGGGTGTGGTGTTGCGATGTACAGGGTTCTGATGCTAAACCTGGAACGGGCCAAGTGATTGATATTGCGTGGTCTTTTGGCTCATGTGCGCAAGGCTTTGGTGAGCATGTATCCACACTTGTGGGGTTGGAGAAAGGGCGAAAGTTTGGTCGTCGAGCGCGGCAGTTGACGGGGATTGACCCGAAGATGTTGCGTGGAGCGCCTTCTCTGTCAGAGGTACAGGGGACGCTTGAGGAGGCGTTTGCACGTCAACCTGATGGGGCGTGGAGTCTGGCACATTATGCGCAATACGAGGCAAGGTTTATACGCGACTTTTATGCCAGTGATGCGCAGCCACTGGGTGATTTCTTATGTACGCACCAGATCGCTCGCAGGGTGTTACCTGGATTGCCAAGGAAGGGTCTTCGCGCGCTGGCCGGGTATTTTGGTGCGCATCTTCAGGAGCACAAGAGGTCTGAGGTTCATGTGCAAGCTACAGAGCTTATTTGGTGTGAGCTTGTGGAGCTGCTTGAGCAAGAGCACGATGTCACCACGCTGGGTGAGCTGTTGAGTTTCTGTAAGAAGCCCGCACCCAAGAATGTGCCACGTGAGTTTGCGTTTTCGCGGGAGCGTCGACTGGCGATGCCAAGGACGCCTGGCGTGTATCGTATGTTGGGCCGTCAGGGGGAGGTGCTTTATGTGGGTAAGGCGACGAGCTTGAAGAGCAGGATCAACAGTTACTTTACTGGGAAGCTCGGTGAGGGGGAGCGCAAGCTTGAGATGGCCACACAGGTCTGGGATGTTTCGGTGACTGAGGTGAGCACGCCACTTGAGGCTGCGTTGTTGGAGGCGCAGGAGATCAAGATGCATGATCCGCCTTACAACATCCTGTTAAAGAAAGGAAACAGGCAGCTTTTGTATGTGCACCAGGATTACCCATGGTTGGCAAAAGAGGGGATGTCACAGGAGCAAGGGTTTACGCTTGGGCCAACGAGTAACAGGGAGTTGTTTGAGGCCACGTCATGGCTTGTGCAGAGCATGTTGGATGGGCAGCCACGCGTGGAGGTGTTGTATGAGCTTGATCGGGAAGACCTCTTTATGGAGGCGCTCTCAAGCTGGATGGAGCGCGTTGATCTTGTCGTCGATGGAGAGGTAGATGTGGCGCGTTGGTGGTCTTATGGCGAAGCTTTGATCCGAGAGGCAAATCGTCGGAGAGAGGAGCGCAGGGCCGCCAAACAAGCGGCGATGCTTGAGGTCGACGACGAGGATGATGAAGACGAGGAGACACCTGCGAAGCAGAGTAAGGCGTCAAAACGCAAGACCTGGAGTTGGAGTAAGGAGGGGATCGAGCGTGCTTTTGATGGACTGGTTCGCCGCAGCGTACGTCATGTGTTTCGAGGAGAGTTGATCGCCAAACTACAGGGTGCACATGTGAAGTGGACCCCTGCACGAGGCCCTTTGGCAGGGACACCTCATCAGGTTCAGGTGCCAAATTACATCGATGAAGGTGGTACGTTAAGCCTGAGTGACTTTGATGTGATGCGCGTGTTGCTCTCGGAGTTAAAACGTATTGTGACTACATGTGAGGGGGAGGTGCTGGTGACGTTACGTGATACGTCATCCTGGGGAGTGGAAGAGCTTACAGCACAGCTCGAACTTGTGTAATGACAGCACACTTTATGCACACTGTGTAAGAAAACTCTGGACATGGGATGGTGGTTAGTATAGGGGTGAACTAATTAAGCGAACATGAGCCATCGGCAAATGTAAGAGAAGGAGTTGTGTGATGAAGAAGTTGTTTCTTGTGAGTGTGTTAGGGGTGTTGTGTGCGTGTACCGAGTCGGAGCCTACATCGGAGCAACTGCCGCCCGATGAGCAGCAAGGTGACTTTGTAGAGGCGCAGGGAGGGAAGGCCGACGCCAATGGTGTGGAGGAAGCAAGTTACGAGGGCATTTGCGTGTTGAACTACGTCAACAGGGCAGATGAGAGCGCGATCCTTGATGCGGTGCACGACTGGCCAGGCGAGGCGATCATCAAGGCACGTCGTGGCGCAGACGGTGCGTTTGGGACTGCGGATGATGTGACATTTGAGACACTGGAGCAACTTGATGACGTCGATTGGGTGGGGCGAATTACCTTTGGTCAACTCAAGCGAAGCGCGCAGGAGAGCGGTTTTTGTGTGGGCATTGCCGAGGAGTATTTGATTCCAGGTGAGGAGGACGCGTTTTTCACCATTGCGGATCGTGCGGTGGAAGAGGTGGAAAAGAAGGCCGCCGAGAATGGGATTGCCCATCGTGATGCGCATGCCAAGGCGCATGGCTGTGTGCAGGCGTCGCTGAAGGTTGAGGAAGGGTTAGCACCTGAGTACAGGGTGGGCGTCTTTGCACAGGAGCGTACATATCCTGCGTGGGTGCGTCTGAGTAATGGTGCGTTTGCGATTCAGTCGGATCTGGTCAAGGATGTGCGTGGATTTGCGGTCAAGGTGATGGACGTTCCTGGCAAGAAAGTATTGGAGCACAAACAAGATGCAAGGACGCAGGACTTTTTGTTCATCAACTCGCCCACAATGTTTGTGCGCACACCTGAAGACTACATTGAGTTTGCGAGCAAGACATTTGATGGAAACCCCGTGTCGTTCTTCTTGAGCCTTGACCCGCGAGAGTGGAAGATCAGGGAGTTGACCAATTTGTTGGGTGCAGTGACACAGGAGCCGATGAACCCGTTGCGTTCGCGTTACTGGAGCACGACACCTTATGCGTGGGGTGAGGGTGCAGCGGTGAAGTATAGTGTGATCCCATGTGATGGTGAGACTCTGGACGGGCGTCTTGGTGATGAGGGTGAGTCTTATCTTAGAGATGCAATGCAGGTGCATTTATCACAGACGGATGCATGTTTTGAGTTTTTGGTTCAGCGTCAGGTTGATCCTGAGCATATGCCAGTGGAGGATGCGACGCTGGAGTGGTCCGAGGAGCTTTCTCCATTTGTGAAGGTGGCGACCTTGACCGTACCGATGCAAGATTTTGCGACGCCCGAGCAGGATGCCTTGTGTGAGAATCTTGCGTTTAATCCGTGGCATACGTTGAGTGAGCACAAGCCATTGGGCAACATCAACCGTGCTCGTCGTGTGGTGTATGATATGGTGAGCACGTACAGGAGGACCTTTAATGAGGCGAAAATGGACGAGCCTGATGGGTTTGAGTTGTAATATATTCGAATAAGCATTCGATAAAAGGGAGGGGCGCCGTGTTTAAATACGGCGCCCCTCCCTTTTATCGAATATTTATTCGGTCAGATCATGGCTAGTTTTCTGTGATATATGTTAGAGTGTCTGGGTGTTCATTGTTTTGATATCAACAAAGAGGCAGGGCGCTGTGGCGAGATGGTATGAGCAGATCAACTGGACAGGTTTAACTGAGGATGCGCGTCGAGAAATTCAAACGATTCTTGAGCGTGATGGTAGTTATACGAATGAGGCACAAGAAGCAGGGGAGTATCAGAGTGGATGTCCCCCTGTAGTTGCGTTGTCTGAATTGGCAAGGCATCTTGCTGCGACTTCATTCAGGTGTGATGATCTGGAGCAAGGTGTGCTCCATGAACTTCAGGGAGAGGGGCTTGGTTACGCGTCATCAGAGGATGATGGTGACGTGTTCCTTGATGGTCTTTTTACACCTGAGAGCGTACAGGTTGTGCGTGATGGCATGGATGGCCTGATGCAGGGTTCAGGAGGCGTCTTGTGGGGTCATGAGGTCGCGGTCATGAGCAAAAATGGCGAGTTAGTGCGTCAGAAGTGTGTGCTCATGAGGGAGGAGACTTCAGGGGGTGGTGTGACGATTCAGGGCATGCTTCTTGGTGTCGGCGTGCAGGATCGTCAGGAGCATGTGCAGCGAGCGTTGTTGAGTAATCAGCCGTATGCGATGTGCGTGTGTGATGCTGCGGGCAATATGGTGGAGTGGAACGCACACTTTGAGGAGCTGTCTATTTCGTCAGGTGGAGCACGTCTGGAGGTTGGACAGTGTATTGTCAACAACCTTGGTGGTGAGTTGGAGTGGGCGATGCGAGAGGGCGTCAAGCTGTCCTCACAAGGGATGCAGTTTGAGCGTTTAAGCTTCATGGAGTCCGATGAGCGTTGGTTGGAGGTGCAGGCATTTCCGATCAAGGATGAGTTTGATCAGGTGTTTTCAATCCTGGTGATTCTGACGGATTTGACGCCAAGGATTGAGGAAGAGCGTGTGTTAACACGTTTGTCGCAGCGCCTTGAGCTTGAGCGAGAGGCGGTGGGGCAATTACCGCTGGCGGTGGTGATCACCGATCGGCACTGGCAGATCAGGGAGTGGATCGCGAACACTGCGCAGGATCTGGGGATCAAGAGTGATAATATTCAGGATATTCGCTCGTACTTTATCTCACATGATGACTCCGAGTGGAGCAAGCTTGAGGGCCGCGAGGGTTATTATCTCACGACCAAAGAGGAGTGGGATGGCGTATGTGTAGCTGTGGGAGGTACGGAGATCCCTGTGCATGTGCGCGTCAAGTCGGTGGTGTTGCCTGGTATAGGAGAGCAGCGAGCCAGCCAGGAGTCCGAGTTTGGTTGGGTCATTGTCATTGAGGATATTCGCAAGCAGCGTGAGCTTGAGGAGGAGTTAAGACAGGCGCAAAAAGTGGAAGCGCTTGGCATGCTGACAGGGGGAATGACCCACGATCTCAATAACTTACTTACAGTTATTCTGGGTCACCTTGAGCTCGCCGAAATGGAGCTTCCATCGGGACATACCGTGCGCATGGATCTTGATGGGATTCGAGCTGCCGTGGAGCGTGCCAGCGCGCTCACGGTCAAGTTGCTCGCCTTTGCGCGCGCTCAGATCACAGAGCTTCAGGTGCTTGATGTGCTTGAGGTGGTGATGCAAATCAAACCATTGTTGTTGAGGACGCTCAGCGAGGATATGCGATTGTTGTTGCGTCTTGATCCTCGCTCGCACTTGATTCGTGTGGACGTGGTTCAACTTGAGCAACTCTTGATCAACCTTGTGGTCAATGCGCGTGACGCGCTCACGGGGGCTCGCGGTGAGATTGTGATCACCACGGAGAGCCGTCGTATCAGGATGGAGCGTAAGGCCATTGGTGGTGAGCGCATTCCTCCTGGTGAGTATGTGGTGTTGAGCGTCATTGATAACGGCGAGGGGATCTTGCCCGAGAACCTGGAGCGTATCTTTGATCCGTTCTTCACGACCAAGGCTGAGGGGCATGGTACGGGCCTTGGTCTATCTACCTGCATTCGTATTGTGAAACAAAACAACGGCTACATGCGTTGTGAGAGTAAGGTCGGTGTGGGCACTGTCTTTGAGGTGTGGTTGCCTCTGGTTGAGTCCGTCCATTATGTGGATATGTCGATGATCTCCTCGCATGAGATCATGCAGGCAACCAGTGGTACAACGGTACTGCTTGTCGAGGATGATCGTGCACTGCGCACGACCTTGAAGCGCTCACTGGAGTCCTACGGTTACAGCGTGTATGACGCCCGTCATGGTAAGGCTGCGCTCGATATTCTCAAGCGTATGGCCAAGTTACCTGACCTGATTGTCACCGATGTAGCCATGCCTGATATGGGTGGTGTGGCGCTCTTCCATGAGCTTGACCGTATGGGGCTATCCATTCCCGTGTTGTTCATGTCAGGCTATTCTGATGAGCTGTGCGCTGTGCAGCAGATTCAAAATGGTCAGCAGTTTGTGTCAAAACCGTTTACGCCTAAACACCTGTTGCTTCATGTGCAAAACTGCCTGTATCCTGATGGACTTTAAGTTTCATTGAACATGTAAGAGTGAGAAATATGAGTCAGTCAACAGCAGAACTTCAGGTCATTCGTGTGGTGGGCGCAGCGATCAGGAACGCGCAAGGAGAATACCTTGTGGCGCAGCGCGGTGAACACATGAGCACACCAGGTAAGTGGGAGTTTCCTGGTGGCAAGCTTGAGCGTAATGAGAGCCCCGAAGAGGCGCTTGCTCGTGAGATCAAGGAAGAGCTGAACCTGACCATTCAGGTCAATCGCTGGATTGGTGTTGGTATGGCAAAGGTTTCTCCGCGCAAACAGGTTCGCCTGGATGTATACGAAGCCACCATCCTCTCTGGAGAACTCAAACTCCATGAACATCAACAGGTAAAGTGGCTTGAGCCCTCCGCATTTCAGGCGTTGGACTGGGCTCAGGCAGACTTGCCTATTGTCGAGCGCATGATGCAGACCAAATAAGATTGACTATAAGATCAATGGTGTGTTGGCCCCCTTGGTGTCATCGCAAGGTTTATACTTTGCGATGGCATCAAGGGGGCCATTTCATTTCCCCCTGACCCCCTTCGAGCATGGGTGTGCACCCCTGCACCCCTGATTTTTATAAAACTATGTCACACATGTCGTGGTGGATGACACAGGTGGCATAGTTTTACTCCAGCACAATGGTTAGAACTCTATCCATGCCACCCAGGAGGGCGGCTGATTTGCTTGCAAATCAGCCGCCCTCCTGGGTGGCATGGATATTGTACAAGTAAATCCACAGACAAATTGTCATGAACATAATGCATGGTGTGAATGGAGTAGCTTGTGAAGAGTATGCTTGAAAAAATGATTGGTCTTGGCGTTGTGGTGGCTGTGGCCGCAGGTTGTGGTGACTCTGCCTATGAAGGCGAGCCTATAGCCTCGCAGGATGATGTGGACCTGGAGCCAACAAGTCCTGGCGGTGCAGGCGGTGGTGCTGATGATGAGGGTGTGGAAGAGGAGGAGTTTATTGTCAGAGAGCTTGCCACAACCTCATCACATGTCTTTGTGCCCAACAGCTCGGAGGGGAGCTATACCGTGGCACGCATTGATGGACGGGACCTGAGCGTGAAGCCAATGCGTGTGGGTGCACAGCCTGAAGAGATTCGTGCAGCAGATGTGGAAGGTCAGGGCGCCGTCGCATATGTGTTATGTGAAGGCGACCACACCATTTCAATCATCCGATCCGACCAGCCCTCGCTCGATGGAAAGGGTACAGGTCGAGTCTCATTGATGCGTGTCCCCCAGGAAGTTAACGCGTTACAAATCTCGCCAGATGGCAAGTATGCGCTGGCGTATATCGATCCTTCCAAGGGAATTTTAAACGCGGATTCCAGCGTCGCATCATTGCAGACCATGGCGTTGATTCGACTGGGTGATACAGAGCAAGAGGATCAGGTCTTTGAGCTTTCGGTCACACGCCAAATTCGTTCGGTCAAGATCGATGCGTCGAGCAGGCGCGCGTTTATTGTGGGTAAGGAAGGGGTGAACGTCATTGAGCTTGAGAGCATCGTGGAGGATAGCTTCGTGGCGCCACTTCGTCTTGGCCTGAGTGATGATGTGTATCCCCCCGAGGATCTTGAGGTCGATGTCTCCAATGATGGGAGTTACTTTGCGATTCGTTCCTCCAAAATTATGGGCGTGGCGATGATCAAGCTCTCCGATGCAGATGCTTCACTTGAGAGCGTTGAGGTCGTGGAACTTGGCGAAATGCCGAGAGATATTGATCTTCTCCAACCTGGTGACGGAATGCGAGATGTGTTGATTGTGACACTTGCCGATCAGTCTCAGGCGGTTTGGCTTGATACAAGCGTGCTGATTGATGGTGTGGAGGATGCTCAAGACCCCGTGCTTGAGCGCGTGGATTTGAGTGAGAACAGCCTGTTTACACAGGTTGCTCCTGGAGGAGACTACATTCTGAGTTACACCTCTGCGCTCGTGAGCTCTGACCTGGATGTGTTTGATGTGCAGCAATCTCAGATGAACACATACACCTTGCTCAACACCATTCGAGGACTGGCCATCTCCAATGATGGCAAGGTCGCCGTGGCTGTGCACTATCCTGGTGAAGCGCTCTCGGAGGGAGGCTCCACGGTTCAGGATGAGTTTCGCATGAACTACGGGCTTACACTTGTGCAACTTGAGTCAGGCTATCGCCGACCGCTGCTCCTTGAGGGTGAGCCTGCCGATATTATCACCGTTGAAAATAGTGAGGGCGAGCAGCTTGTGTATGTGATGCAGCAGTCTGCAAATACAAGACATCAGGGGGTGGTCCGATTGAGTTTGAAGAGCTTCAGGACAGACTTTATCTCAACGGCGAAGAGCCCCTCACAAATGGGCACTGTGGCAGGGAAATTGTTTGTCAGCCAGTACGCAGCAGAGGGAAGGATCACATTTGTCGACCTTGTGAATAATGCACAGAAGACGATTAGTGGATATGAGCTTAATGCCCGAATTGATTAAGTTTAATGATGGTGTGTGAAGATATGAAGAACACGTTCAGGAGAGAACAAATGAGAGGCATCCAGAAGAAAGCTTATGTGGGGCTAGGGCTGTGTATGGTCTTTGCGACAGCCTGTTCAGCAGGTGGCTACAGTGATGAAAACAACCAGCAGTATTATGACTATGGTTATGGTTCGCCAGGTAACAATTATGGTGGCTACTCCGATATGGGTGCTGGTTACAACTCGGACCAGGGGTCGCAAGAGCCATTTATCCCCGAGATTGAAGAGGACTTTGATTTCTCGCAGCCAGCAGTGATTGGAAGTCAGATCTTTGTGGCCAATGAGACATTGAATTCTGTGGCAGTCATTGACTCGGAGAACCTTGCGATCCGCACCATTCCTGTGGGCTTTGGTCCTACTATGGTGGTGGGGCCACAGGGCGCAGATACTGTGGATGACTCACGTGTCGCTGTGCTCAATGAAGGGAGCTATACGGTCAGTTTGATCGAGCCATCAAGCGATCAGAGCCTCTATGTGTCGGTGATGCGAGGGGCTAATTCACTGGTAGCAAACCGTTCGGCGACAAGCTTTGTGGCCTGGTATGATGACAGCCTGAACGATGGTGATGCGACACGAGGTGACCTCTCCAGCATTAGCTTGATCAGGGGTGATATGGTGTATCAAATCGCGGTGGGCTTTCATGTGCGCGATGTCTTCTGGAGCACTCAGGCCGATCAGGTTGTGATTGTGAGTGATGATGGTGTCAGTCTCATAGACATCACCAGCGTGGAAGATGACCAGCTCTCTGCGCCTGTTGCTGTGTTGCCACAGGAGCTTGTTCCGCTCAATCCCGAGGATCTTGAGATCCTCGTCGATCAATCAGGGCGCTATGCACTTGCACGTCTGGCAAGTTTTTCGGGGCTCGTGGTGACAGAGCTTGAGAGTGGCGTGCAGCATGTGTTTCATCTTCCTGAAATTCCAACAGATATCGACTTTGTCAATGGCGATGTGCCAAAGGCCATGGTGATGCTCCCTTATAGCAAGGTGTCACTGGTGCTTGAGATGTCATCATCATCATTGAGCGCGCTTGCTGATATATTTGCTCCTGAAGAGGAGGTCGTGCAGGAGGATGTTGTGGACATGGGCATGGACATGGCGCAATCCGAGGACATGGTTGTTGTGGAGGATATGATGCTCGCACCAGACATGCTCGATCTTGATATGCTCATTCCAGACATGCTTGAACTCGATATGGGGTCAGATGACATGGCGCAGCCCGAGGACATGGCAATGTTGGAAGACATGTCCATGGGGGCAGACATGGAACCTGTGGATATGGCGCAATCCGAGGACATGGCTGATGTTGATTCTGGAAATGAGGTTAACTGGGCGGCGATTCATACACGTGAGGGTGTGAGTGTGATCTTCTTGCCAGAAGATGAGCGACTTGGTGCGGCTGTGATCAGTGAGAACGGCAAGAAGGCGTTGTTGTACACAACGATTGCTGCACAGAGCCGCATTGGTGTGTTGTATGACTTTGACATGAACCAGCAAGACGCCGTGTATTTTGAGAAAGGCGTTAAATCGGTGGTGGGAGACGAGGATGGCGAATCCTTTGTGGTGTTCCATCAGCGTGATGAGAGCAATGTGAACGATCCTGTCGCGAGCAGCTGGGGGATTTCTGTTGTGGATGTCAGGAGTGCAACTCCTCGCCTGGTGATTACAGAGCATGAGCCATGGGTTGCGACGTTGTGGAGCACAGAAGGTCTTCAATCAAGGGCGTATATTATTTTCAAGCGTCCTGTGGATGAGAGCTTTGCAGTGCCCTCACACCGAGATGTGTTGTCAGTGAACTTGAAGACCTTCAGGGCGGATTCATTCAGAGTGCCAAGTTTGCCCGAGGGGATTGGGGCGATTGGCACAGTGGGCAAGGTGTATGTGGATCAGAAGCATCCCCAGGGGCGGATGACCTTTGTGGATGTGGCCAGCGATAAGCGCCAGACGATCACGGGATACCAGCTCAATGCAGGCATTGATTAGGTTGGGTTGACCTGATCTTGTGTCGCCGTGGAACATAATAAAGAAATAGCGTCATTTTATGGCAATTTATAATGGTGGTTAAAGTATGTTAAGTGTTCATAATAAAAGAGTAAAAGGTGTCATGTTTGCACTGTGTGTTAGTGGTTTTGCAGGCATGGTAAGTACAGGTTGTCAGGAGCCAGAATACAGGCAGCAGTGGGATGAATCGTATGACATCTCGGCACCATTTCGGGCCAAGGATGGTGCGATGGTATATATCCATCGTAGCTTTGGTCAGATCATTCGTGTTCAACCTGCCAAGATTAATGGCAAGGTTGAGATCCTGCATGATCGCATTCGCATCGATGGTGATTTGCAACAGGGTCTGCTCAATGGGGATGGTACGGCGTTGTTTGTCATGGATGGAGACAAGAAGCTTCACCGTGTTGACCTGTCCAATCCCGATGAGATGAGTGTGGACAGTGTGGATTTGGCGAGCGCGTATGATCGCATGGTACTTGATCCTGAGGAGGAGTTTTTGTTGATGAGCTTTAATGATAGCTCACAAAGCTCCGCCAAGATCATTGTGCGTAACCTGAACGAGGTTGCGATTGTGGATCTGCGTGCAGCGGAGATGGACGCACGCTTTGTGACGTTGTCCAACAGAGCGCTTGATTTTGAGTTTGCGCCATCATTTGAGCTTGGAGGTGAGTCACGACGTCTTGTGGCAGCGCTCTCCAACTCGGAGGTGACCATTGTGGATCTGCTTGCAGAGGATGACTTGAATGCATTGCGAGAGGTTCCTCTGACATTGAGTGAGGCCGAAGCGATCAAGAGGCCCGAGCAGGCTGTCTTTGATGTGACGCCTGATGAGTCCTTGCCTGATACGATTAATCTCTATGTGAAGACAACACAAGGGACTGATATTACTCAAATATCTGTTCAGCCAAGCGTGCGTCAGGACTCGGCATATACCTTTGATATCAGCGTAAACCAGCTTGCTGCGGGGGCATCTCCTGGAAAGATTGCAGTGCTGGAACTCCCTGGGCGAGGCACACGATTACTCGCGCTCAACCGCGCCACGCCAGAGTTTACACTGGTCGATGTGGCAAGTGGTGAGAGTGCCTCATTCACACTGCCGATGACGAAGGCTGCGACCGAGTTTCTGACCTATACCGCATCTCGTCAGGCAGGCGAGGATGCGACAGAGGAGATACGAATTCTGGCCTACAGCCAGGACTCTCCTGTGGTGAGCGTAATCAGGCCCGAGACGATCTCCATTGGTGGTGACCAGCCCACGCTGGGTCGCAGTGTAGAGGCGATCAGATTGGAGCGAAATCCATCAAGCATTGATTACGATGCCGAGGCGGCGGCCAACAGGGCAGTGGTCTTTCATGGTGGATATTCAGGAGGATTTACGATCCTGGATCTTGAGGCCAACAGAGATCTTCCTATTGATGGTTACTCCTTGAATGATGTGCTCTTTGACGGTCTGTATGCCTATGGCACGCTGGCTTCAAGTAACCTTGTGGCATTTGAGCTTGATACAGGTCACCCTACAGCATTTGACCTTCCTTACCAGGCGCAGTCCCTGACACTTGATGTGTCCGAGGGGGTTTTGTTGCTTGATGCAGGAGAGCCTGAGGGAAGCTTTATAGCGCTGGATGCAGAGGAGCCAACACCCGAGAATGCACAGGTTCATCAGGCGATCTTTTTGGAAGGCGCGTTGAACTTCTTTGACAAGTAATGGCTGACACAAACGACAAGAGATAACACGAGGATATGCCCAGATTAGTGGGTGATGTAAGGATTAGTATGTCTATGAAAATGAAAGTTTTTTGTGCAGCGTTGATGAGTGTTGTCAGCATGGCAACAATGGAAACAGGCGCATATGCCGACGAGATTTCGTTCAAGGCGGGCGGTGGTTCGCAGATGTTGAAGCAGCCCTCCTACGATGCGTTTGCTCGTGAAAACAAGTATGCACATGTCGCGGTTGAGGTGGGTTATGCGAGCCGTCAAAGGCTCTCCATCATTGAGCCCTTCTTGCTCGTTCAGACCTCGGGCGATCCTGGCACATATGCGCAGACATTTAATGGTGGTCTGGAGCAGGATCTTTATGCGCAGCGAGTGATGTTGGGTGCAGACATTGGCGTGATGGTAGGTCGTTTTTTCAGGCCATCAGTCCGACTTGGTGGAGGGTATTTACACAGAAAGCTTGAGGTGTATGTACCCAGCTCAAGTCAGCATTATGTGGAGCACACCCATGACTTTGTGGGGTTTGGAGAGGCTGGAGGGAGTGTCATTATTCCACTCTTTTTTGGGACACCAGCCAACCCCGATAGTTTTGGCGCCCGTTTGAGGTTGGGGGCCAGCGCGCATATGGGCTACATGGCGCAGACCACATCGACATTTGATGAGCTTGAACCCCAGCTTGACGATGAGACGTGGCCAGTGGAGCAGGTTGACTATGGCGAGTTACCCGCAGGCGGTGGGCGTCTCTTTAACGTGGGGGTCTTTGTGCGGTTCAGGTTGTAGGGTGTAACCGCAACGTAAAAAAGTGTGCAAAAATGAGCGCATTATCGCGCTCATTTTTGCACACTTTTTGTTTTTCTTCAGCTCGCTCTACATGAAACGGTCGGCACCAGTGACTTCGGTGGTCTCGCCTGCGCTTGGGAGGTAGCGTTCATCAAGAAGCTCTGCGATGCGTGACATGAGGACGTCAGTTGCGCCCTGGAACTTATCGCCAAAGCGAGCTTCGGCTTGCTCTGTGAAGGGCGTGTAATCCTCATCGATTTGGAATTCAGCCAGCGCATCTTCAGGGGTCAATGGTTTACCGATGCGATAGCGCACGGTGCCTCCGCGTGAGATGGGGCTATCTGATGGGTAGACATCATCGCTACCGTTGCAGCCCACGGGCACAATGGTCGCGTTCATGCGAAGCGCCATTTGCGCAAGTCCAAGGCGTCCTTTGGTGAGTCTGAGTGATCGTGTTCCTTCAGGAAAGACGATGATCTTGTGACCAAAAGAGAACGCCTGTTCGTTGAGGCGAATGAATTCATCCATCATGAGGCTGAACAGATCGACCATGGCCTCCGAGTAGGATTCTTTGGATGGGTCGTAAGGACGACCGAGGATGGAGCGAGGTTGTTCAAGGATTTTTTGGACCTGCGCTCTGATGCCAGCCTCCTCGGCCTGTTTGATGAGCGCATCACGGTCGTGAATGTCCTTGTCGATTGCTGTGCGCAGGAGTCGATAAAGCTCATTGCTTGGAGGTTCACCAATGACCTCATTAACATCGGATGTAATGAGGTAACCACGCGATGGTGTGGGGATATTGTTGGTGGAGGTGATGAATTTGGTGGTCAACGCCGAGTTAAAGTATTTGCCCTTCACCCAGGTTGCCGTATACAGCGTGCGGTCTCGCCAAAGTTTATATTGCAAAGGCCAGTAGTTGTAACGATCGGTGTGATTGATCGCCAGAAAGATCTTGCCGCTCTCGGGGATATTCTCGGGGTTCTCGATGATGATTTTTGTTGATTTGAAGGGCCAGTGGTAATCAGGCGTGAGCAACAATGTTGCAGTGATGATCTGTCCCCATGGGGTGGGTTGAAGCTCGATATTGCGCAGAAGATCAAGGGTCAACATGAGAGCACCGTGTCTAAAGAATGAGTGTAAAAAACACTTCCGCTGTGGACAGGGGAAGTGTTCAGGACATCATTGTGTCGTGGTTAAGCAAGGAAAAAAACGCGGTATGCGGTAGTGAACATGGATTTTGTCAAACGATTAAAATCGACGAGCATACCAACGTTCTTTCCTGCTTCTAGAACACAGAATCTCTGGATTATCAAGGGCGAACTACTTCTGTCTTTTTCTGCGGATGCCGAGGAAACCAAGGAGAAGCAACAAGATGGAGGTGCCATTGATGGGTGATGAAGATGTTGTGGAGCACCCTTCATCCTGAAGGTTTGCAGGAGGCGTATCTTCAGGATTGGGTCCGTCTGCGGGGGCGTCAGGTTCCATGGTGGTGTCCATGTCAGCGGTAGTGTTGTCCATATCCTCATCTGTGTGATGACCCATGTCCTCATCCGTCATGCCCATATCTGATGAACCCATGTCGGAAGACTCACCACCCATATCCTCCGCGATAATAGGTTTTTCAGGGAGCGCAAAGGTGATGATTGTGCCATGTGTTGCACCGACGGAGTCGCGTACTTCCACACGACTTGTATAGTTTTGCGCGTCAGCCGTGATGAGTTCTTCTGCGATATTAGCCTGAAGTGTGTCTTGCCATGGCGTGTCGAAGGTTCCGTCGTGGTCGAAGTCAAATCGAGCCTGTACAGGGTCCTGATCTGGATCTGAACTTTCAGAGGCATCCAGAGTCACGAGTGGGAGGGGGCTCTCTGCGGACCATGAGAACAGTGCTTCAAGCTGTGCGGTGGGCTCGCGATTTTCTGTAGGTGCATCGGCCTGGTACAGCGCCTTGTAGATATTGAGTTTGCCTGCTCCCCATTCAATTTCCTTGGGCGGATTGCTCAGGTTAAACACACGGTTAGCGTTTGTTTTGATGAGGTTAAGTAGCTCATCAGGTGTTCTTGATGGGTCTTGTTCAAGCAGCAATGCAAGTGAGGCAGCGACATGAGGACCCGCACCGCTGGTGCCTCCAAATGTGGTGTAGTAGTTGCGGGTGTAGCCCTGACTGATTTGCTCGGAGGTGAATCCAACAGGAGCAAAGGGATCGTCAGGCGCGGTGATGTCCACGGCAGGAGCGCCGTCTTGACGAGGGCCACGGCCCGAGTAGTTTCTTAGCTCACCAGGATCGGAAGACTCGTCCCATGGTTGGTGATGCAAGCCACCAAAGGCCGCAACACCGATGGCGGAGTCGGCGGTTGCAGGGAAGCAGAGCGTCCCATGGTTGCGCACGGGTTCGGTCCAGCCGACACCTTCACCCCAGCTTGTGTAGTAATCCGAGATACGTGCGGTGATCGTGGATGGTGAGGATGCCCCGGTGACACTGATTTTCCAGGTGCCTTGCTGTAAGGATACGTTTCGATCCTGGTTATAGATAAACACATAGATGATTGAGTTTCCACGGGTTGTGGCCTGATATCCGATCTGGATAGCGGATGAACCAACGAAGGCGTTGGCCTGATTGCCTGATGATGTGGAGTACGTGTAATCCTGTCCAAGAGGTGAGGTGAACGTAAAGGTGAGGTCCTGTGTGCCAGTCCACTGAATGCCTGAATAAAGGCCGCTGTAGGGGTAACGTTGGTTGCCATACTGGTAGCCATTACCCACTCTGAACGAGAGCGTTGCGGGCTGTTCGGGAGTGATGTCCTTTTCGATATGTTTCTTGGCGATGTTGAGGTTGCCAAGTGGGTTAACCTGGCTGATGCCCTGTGCATGTGCAGCGTCCATGGCAGCTTCAAGGTTGGTGGAGCCATCATGTGGGCGAGTGAATGGGTTGGTCCATTCATGAAGTATGATGTTGGCGTTGTGTTCGACTGCTGTTTCGATGCTTTTGAGCTGGCTGTTATCATCGACGAGCCAGTTACTTGTACCGCTATCATCAAAGGGGAGTCCGACGATTTCAGCGTCAGGAGCGAGGCCATGGCGTTCATGGTAAGGAGGTTGTCCGCCGACAAGAATGCCTGCCACGCTTGTGCCGTGACTGACCTGTGCGAGCGTGGATGGGCGGGTGACCTGAATCAAGTCAACGCCACGGGTCCAGGTTGTGTTGCCCTTGGTGATGCTTTTGAACTTGGATGTCTTGAGCTGAATGAGTTTTTCAAGTGGGTCGAGCTGGTTGTTTTTGTTGACATCATCGACGACAAAGATGGGCTCACCGTAAGCAGGATCTTGTTCATTGAAGGAGGGGTAACCCGAATCGCGAACACCGTTTTGATTCAGGTCGAGGTAGAGCCAGTCCTTTGAGGTATCAAGTTCGCTGTCGTTGTTAAAGACCACACCGCTCTGGTTGTAGGTGATGGCATCGAGCACAACGAGTGCCTCATGTGCTTCAAGTTGCCCATCGTGGTTGTAGTCTACAAAGTTAGAGCCATTGGAGGCGTATGTGCGGTCCTGGTCCTGATCAATCCAGTCGAAGACTTCGCCATCCGGGCGGAAGAAGGCGGGGTGAAGGATATCAAAGCCATCGTCGATGTCTGCGATGGTGATACCTTTACCTGTGACGCCAAGGTCGGGGAGGATATTGGCTTGATATGCACCAATGATTTTGGAGGTGTTTTCAGTGGGCTGTGTGAGGTCGGGCAGATAGAGCGGTTCGGCGAGGATAAGGGTTTTGAGTGAGATCAGATTTTCGAGTGCGTGCCACGGGATTTGTGCTCTGTAGACATTGCCTGTAGCGATGGGCTCACCTGACTCACTTACCGAGAGGAGGAGGACGCCAAAATTGGCGAGTTCTTGCACATCGCGGTCGGTGAGTTTGGATGAGAATCGAAGTGAGATGAGCGCGACCTCTTCATTGAGGGCAGGGAAGTGTCCAAAGAGGTTCTGGTGTGCGTTATGGTGGAGCAGCGCGTCGCGGTAGATAAAGAGCAGGGGGCTTACTTTGGTATGTTTACCGTGGATATGTTCAAGGGGCGTGGCGGTATCGTCCTGAGCCAGCGCGGTGGTTGAGAGCGTGGTAAGTGAGGATAGAATGCATAGCGTAGATATGAGGTATTTGGCAGGGCGCATGGAAAGTTCCTTGGGTAAATGATCAATGGTGTACATGATGGTGATGCGTCACAACATGTGATGAGGTGTGTTGTGTTTAAGCACATCAACGCAGATGGTGTATGGATGAGCAATAATCAAGCCATGAAGAATTAAGAGGTTTTGTTGTGGAAGATAAGAGAATGTATTCAGGGTCTTATGAGCGGAACAGAGATCCGATTGTGGAGGTGTTAAAAGGTTTACAGGTGGAGCCTGGTGAGGTGTTGGAGGTGGGGAGCGGCTCAGGTCAGCACATCTGTTATTTTGCAAAAACTTTTGGTGATGAGTGGTCCTGGCAACCAACCGAACAGGAGCAGAATGTGGAGAGCATTCAGGCCTGGCGAGAGGCAGAAGGTGTGTCAGCGCGCGTGAAGAAACCTGTGGCGATCAATTTGCTTGAGGAGAGATGGAGTGATGTGTTGGAGGGCTCGTATACGATGGTGATGAGCGTGAACGTGGTACATATTGTGGTGTGGCAAGGGGTGGTGAACTTGTTGAACGGCGTGGGCAAGATGTTGAAATCTGGTGGAGTGCTTTATTTGTATGGGCCGTACCGTTCACAGGATCGTGAGCTTGAGCCAAGTAATGCCAGGTTCGATGTGTTTCTCAAGGAGACCTATGAGGGGGGAGGATTAAGAGATGTGGAGCGTGTGGTTGAGGTTGCCAGAGGTGCAGGGCTTGAGTTTGAGCAAGAGATTGCGATGCCAGCAAATAATAGGTCTTTAATTTTCAGAAAGATTTGAGGGGGTTGATGTCTGTCAATAGGTTGATTGATCGTCATGCGTAATGGATGCTTCTCAAAAAGTACTTGCCAGCATGTGGGGCAGACGTTAATGTTCTTCTCGTTCGAGGGCAAAAGCCTTTGACCAAAGTCTTTGAAAAGAAGAGTTGAGACGAGATACAAAAGTTTAGCTTGGTGTTCTGCACCGTGGTCGGCGTAGCGCCGCCCGAGCGTTGTACTTGTCACATACGGACACAAGGAAGACTGTTCCAGAATGCGCTGATCCCCGTAGTACCCCTACTAGGGGGGGGTGAGCTGGAGCAACACCGCCATTCGCTGTTTCACCCCCCCCTAGTAGGGGTACTACGGGGGCGAATTCAGTGAGCCTTCCATGTCCCAGGTTATGTAGTAGACTTTCAGTCTCAACGCTTCTCTCAAATTAAAGAGCCCAGGTGTTTTCACCTGGGCTCTTTTGTTTCTTGTCACATACACAAGGCTTAAAGAATCTCGGACTGGAACAGCACATTGCCGCGAGTGAAGAGCAGTCTTGCGTGTGGTGCCGTGTTCGAGAGGTAGACATGACAGGATGGGGAGGGGAGTTTTGCAATGCAGAGTCTACGAGAGGTCACGCCAAGTCTGTAGGTGTGAAGAGCAGCGTCCTCGGCGATGTGAACGTAGATGAGCTCCTTGTCGGGCGCAAAGAGCAGCGTTGTGGCGGGTTTTTCAAGCTGGATGGGGGAGCCACCAGGGGGAAGCCCTGGTTTGAGTGGGACACGAATCAGGGAGTCCGATGTGGTTGCAAGCAGCAACTCATTGTGGTGGTGATTGAAAGCACCGCAGGAGATGGTTTCAGGTATAGTGCGCCCGGAGCGGCGGATATTCTTGGGTTGCTGTGGTGTGCCCTGATAGATTTTTCCTTTTCGTGTGGTGAGCACCAGCAGGTTATTTTGGATATCGGAGTGGATGAACACAATGGGCTCGGGGCGAGTGAGTTCGTGTGCCAGTGTGAGCTTATTTTGGTAGCGATCAAAGCAGAAGAGCTGGCCTTTTTCGGTCGCAAACCAGGTGTATGTGCTGTCATGGCAGATGGCCGAAACCTTGCGTTCTGACAGGTTAATGGCGTGGTGTTTTGCACGCTCATCACGCAGGTGAAGTGTGGTCCCATCGATCCATGCTGCGAGGACATGATCCTTGGAGACAGTGAAGGGCGCAATGGTCCAGAACGACGCCTGATCAAGCGGTCTATGATTCATGATCAGGGGAGAGGACTCTTCAAGCAGGGCGTTTGGATCCTTTGTTGTTGGGGTGAGCAATTTATCGGCGGGTGACAGGTCGTCTGTGTCCGCCTCGCTCTTTTCAAAGGGGTTGATCTGTCGCAGGTGTTCAGCGTTGTGAGCTTTCAGGTTAATGGGGACGGTAGGTTTATTGTGGACATCATAACTTGGTTTGCGCGTTCCTTTTTTTTCCCAGCCAGGAGGTGGTTGTCCCTCCTGTTCATCGTTGGCCCTGTGGCTGACTCTGATGCGTTGTGCGTTGAGCATTTGAGTGGGGACTTTTCTTTTGGATGATGCTTGTGCCATGACAGGGACCTTTGGTGTGTAAAGCGAGCGTGCACGAAGGGATGCTCGAGGTCAGGTGATACGATGTCCGCATCTGCATATCGTCACGATATGGGGTGTGTTTAAGCGCTATTTTATTGAATAGTTGCGCGGGTGTTCAGAATATTATTCCATGTAAATCGTAGGGATAGGTGTTGTGGGTGGATAATTGATCGTTATTCGATGATTGGCTCGTGTTGACAGCGTTTTGCTCGAGATTTAGGGTGTGTGCGTTGAAGTGAAGTTTAAGCAGGCCCTGCTTTTTTACGGCTGTAGAGGGGGAGGGAGCGTGCTCTGTTCATGCCATGATTACATTGCTTGTGTTTGGTTTTGTGTATGTGGTGTCAGTTATCAAGGAGGAGTAGATTATGGAAGGAGTACGTCTAGAGGATGTGCGTCGTGCGTTAAAATCGCGAGATCCCGAGTTGTCTCGATTGGTGCGCGATCTTGCTGGAGTGGATCAGGTGCCATCCTCGGACACCGAGCCCGAGAAAGATGCACTGACCTACAATGCGTTCTTGAATGAGTTAAATAGCTGGCAGTTTTCCTACAAAAGCGATGAGGAGAAGAAGGCATACAGGACCGCTGGTTTTGAGGAGCTCATCAAGAACGAGCGTGTTCCTGAACGTCTCTGGCTTCATGAGGTGATCATGTACCTGTGGGAGAGCCCAGGTGCATATGAGCGTACACAGCTTCTGGAAATCATCGCGACATGTCCTCTGAAGTGGGGGCCATGGAAGGGGCTCAAGACCATCTTCAAACACTCCGAGAAAACGGGTGATGTCGAGCTGCTTGCAGCGATCGCGGCACGCATTGACTCCGAGCGTAGTGGGTACAGCTACAGTCGTGAGGTGTCGGGCGGCACAAAGACCTATATGGCACGTCGCGCATGGCGTTACTTGCGTCGTGTAGGCGAGCGTTTTCCTTCACGTTATGCCGATGTGGCCGTGGAGTTTATGCGCTTTTATCCAGAGGGTACAAACTGGCGCAACACATGGGTGATGAACCACATCATGTTCCACAACACCAGGCGTTACAACCAGTTGTCGTTTAGTTTCTGGCGTTTGCCCAATGACAAGCTCAAAGATCGCGCCTTTGTCGAGGCGTGGAAGCGTACACCAAGGCCCCTGTTTACCTTGCTTGAGCGTGCTCAATCAGAGCACGCCAGAAGCTTTGCTGTGGAGGCTCTCAAAACAGACTTCCGCACCACATTGCGCGAGGTTGAAGCAAGCTGGGTAGCACGCTTGATTGAGGTCAACTCAAGCACTGTCCATGAGTTTGTGGTCTGGATTCTTGATAATGTGCCCAAGTTTGAACAAGCCTCCTTCCGCGACATGGGCTTGCATGAAGGCGTCCTGAGGTTGTTGTACTCCCCTTCAAGCACGGCTCAAAGTTATGCGACAAAGTATGCGCGTACACATGCAAGGGACATCCCTGTGGATGAGCTCCTTGTGCTCGTCAATAGCTCTTCAAGTGAGGTGCGCAAACTTGCCGAGAGCTTGCTTCTTGATCATGACCCGAGAAAAGATGTCGGGCTTGACGCCTGGGGTGGGTTGCTTGGCTCAAGTTATGCTCATAACCTCGCTGTCCAGATGCTTACCAAACACTTCGGTGCAAATGAACTGACCTCGGACTGGTTCCGTGCACGCCTGTTGACCTCGGATTATCAGGTTCGACGCTACGCCATGGAGCAGGTGCTCAAGGTCCATAGTACCAAGAGCCTGGGTTCAGCTTACTTCACCTCCTTGTTTGATGAGGAGCACCTCGAGAGTGATGTCGCAAGTTGGGCGCTCACTCAGATCCTTGAGGGCTTTGAGCTGACAAGTATTGATGAGGAGTTCTGGAGACGCTCTCTGATTCATCCCCAGTCATCTTATACTGTGCGATCCTGGATCTCTTCCGAGAAGCTCAAGGCCAAATCCTTTGGTGTGGACTTCTGGAAGGCGCTCGCATATCAGCCAGATTTTGAAGAGGATAGCTGGATTCAATCCTTGAAAGAGAATGGTCCCAAGTGGGCATCACGACTCAGGTTTGATGAAGGAGTTGCTTCATTTGCTCGCGATTTGCTTGGTGATGTGCGCCAGTTCTCTCCTGATGAAGTTGGCTTTAACTGGTTGATGAAGCTCGTGGAACGCCTTGAGGCTCAGTACCACAACTTCGCCGAGGGCTATATGCTCAAGGCGATGCTCCCGGCAGACTTTGCCCCCGAGTCGGAAGAGGAAGAAGCGACCACATCGTCAAGTGCTTCGGGTGCTGCGACCATTGATTTTCAGGAGGCCACGTTCCTCTTTACAGGCAAGCTCGCGACCATGACGCGTAAAGACGCTCAGGGTAAGGTCACGGGTGCCAATGGTAAGAATGCCAAGAGCGTGACCGCCAAACTTGATTACCTTGTGGTTGGTGATGAGGGCTCTCCCCTGTTTGGGAACGGCAAGAAGGGCTCCAAGTTGTTGAAGGCCGAAAAGCTTCAGCAGGATGGTAGCGAGATGAAGATCATCAGTGAGACTGCGTTCTTGCAGATGCTCACTGGTGGGATTCGTGAGGTCGATGAAGGTAGCGTGGATGCTGGCTGCGAGGCGCTCTGGCAAATGGCTACAGGTGAGGGCAAGGCAAGTGATCCTCTGCGTAAGTTTGCGATCAAGTACATCTTGCATCACCACGAGTTGATCGCTCCTGCGTTGACCGAACGACAGGTCGACCCAGGTGCTGAAATTCCGCGTGAGTTCTTTAGTTGGGATCGCGTCCAGCCCGTATTTGCTGATGATCGTAAACCCTTGCGTGAGTTTGCGTTGACCATTGCGCGTTGGGAACTTGCACGATGGGCTCCTGATATGCAGGACATTCTCAACCTCTGCGAGCTTGAGTACAGGCATGTTGGCAAGTTCTTCAAGGAGGCTTTGCTCGCCAAGGAAGACGAGTCCACCAAGTATTACCGTCTTGGCTTTGAGCAACTTGACGTACAAGGTGTGTACAAGTTCTGTGAATCTCTCAACGGACACACTCGCCAGATTGGTATGGCGTTGATCGCCAAGTACCCCGCGTTTGCTCTTCCTCAGGAACTGTTCAGGCTTACAGAGAGCCCTGACCGCAAGCTCCGTGCGTTTGCGATTCGCACCATCTGGAAGTTGTATTCCAATCAGGGCGTTAGCCTGGGTTGGACCCCTGAACCTCGTAAGTCCATTGATAAGAGTGGTGCCGAGGTGTTGGTGGAGCAACCTGATGCCAAGCCTGTCAGCAAGCCCGAGCAATGGCCTGCACCACAGGAAGAGCTCCACGAGTTCTTGCGTCGCATTCTTTACAGCATTCCTCCCACCAAGCCTTCTCGCGAAGAAACCGAAGGCCAGGGCTCTACGGAGCAAGGTCAGGATGGCGCTCAGCCCAAGAAGAGCGATTCATCAGTCAAGATCAGCGCGCGCAAAGCAAAGCGGTCCCTGATTCACGTGATGCGCGACCTCGCCATTGAAGAGCATGACTTTGCACAGGTGATCGCACCTCTGTTGGCCGAGTTCATGGGGTCAAGAGGCAAGTCCGAGCGAGCTGCCTGTCTTGTGGCATTGACGCAGATTCGTGCAACGTGGCCAGATGTCTCCAAACTCCCTGATTATGTGCAGGTTTTGAGCGCTTAAAGGTTGTGAATTCATTACTTAAATAAGTTATGAGGATGGCATCTTCTAAGGTGCCATCCTCCTCGAGAAGCAAGGAAATAAGTCGATGTCGACCAAGAAACAATACTTGACATACAGAGGCTCCATAAAGTGCCTGATCAGCGATGGTGATACGCTGATCTTTGGGACCACACACGAGGAGGGGCTTGATACAGGAGTGTATTTTGCTGAGCCTTCAAAGGGTGACCTGCATCATGTAGAGATGCCTGGCGCATATGCCATGGTACATGATGGGAAGATGCTCTACGTCGCAGGTTCAGATCAGCACCTCTATCGCGGTGAGCTCAAGAAGAAAAAGCTCGCCATCATTGGGGATGCGTTTGATGATATGATCGTGGCGCTTGCTTGCGTCAGTAACTCCCAGCTTGCGGTCGCAAGTGGACAGACCGTGACTATCGTCTCGCGCGCCGATGCGAGCGTCCACCAGGTGCTCACTCTTGATGAGCCCGTCGCATCCATCACCACGGATAAGAGCGGTGAGTGGCTTGTGGTAGGTTCTGTGCGCGGCACGATGAGTGTCTTTGAGCGCGAAGATAAGCCCGAGTTCAAGCTCTCATCCAGCAAGAAAATTCATGAGGGCGCGATCTACTCTCTGTTGTTTGAAACAGATGAACTTCGCGTGCTCTCCACAGCCACAGATCAGAAGCTCCTGGTGACCCATGCGCGTGGTGAGTTGGAGCCCGAAGATCGTGGTGGCAAGGGGATGCATAACAAGCACATCACCGCCATGATCCAGGGGATTGAAGGGCGCTTTTACACCACAAGCTATGACAGCAGTGTCAAGGCTTGGCCAGCAGGTCGCACAAACCGTCTGCCCACAACACAAAAAGATGGTGTTGTGCGTTCCGAGCATCTCGCCTTGCTTCAGATCGGTGGAAAACCTCACCTCGCGACAGGATGTCTTGATAAGAGCATCCGCATTTACGAGCTTGATGAAGAAGGTAAGGTCGGTGAGATCAAGGTAATGCTCCATGGCGCGATGGTCTGGGCAAATCATGTGCTTGGTTCAGGCGATCCTGTTGAGCGCCAGAACGTGCTGACCTCCTTGTATAACTTCCAGGATGCCGAGTCGCTTCATTTGATCGCTGATCGTATCAGCGCAGACAAGGATCACAAGCTCAAGGTGTATGCGACACAATTGCTTGGAAAAAGCTCTCATGAGCTTGCCAAGAAATTGCTCGAAGGACTCCTTACGTTCTCCGTGGATGATGTAAGTCACGCTGCATATATTGGTCTGCGTGATCAGTATGGCTATGAGTCGCTTTATCCGCTTGAGAAGGCGATTGACTCTGGTCACAAGGTCATTTGTGTGCCTGCAGTCACCGCTCTTGGTGGGCTTGCGCAAAAGAATGAAAAAGCTCTTGAGATGCTCATTCAAACCCTTGAGCGCGATCCTCAGGAGGCGCGTTACGAGGCGTTTAAACAGCTTGAGCGTTACTACGGTTCCAGGAAGCCAGACAGCGCATTGCTCGCGCTCAAGAGTTCACGTAATGACCTTGTGTGCTCTGCCATCATCCGCTTCTATCAGCTTGATTTACTGGGCGATGAGCGCGTCGAGGCTGCCGTGCGCAGGCAGCTTGAGTCCAACAACGAGAAGGCCCGTCGATATGCCTTCTGGGTGAACCTGACACGCTCACCAAAACTCGTGGATATTCTTCGTAGTCGTGATGCCGAAACAAACCGTCAGATCTTTGAGCTGGAGACCGCTGGACTCGCTGAAGACAAGCGCAAAAAAGGTCCTCCCAAGCAGAAAGCCAAGGAGGTCAAGGGGCTCAAGGAACAGGACTACGCGCCACTGTTTGAGGCGATGGCTTCGCGCCACCTTGATACCTGTTTACGTGGTGCCATGGGGCTCGCGGTCCTTCAAGATACGCGCGCCTTTGGTACATTGTTGCAGCTCAGCCGCGAGAACAATGCAGATGCGCGCGTACAGACCGCGCAGGCGCTTGAAAAGCTTGGCGATTTGAGGAGCTTGAAGCGTCTCAGAATGATGATTCGCGACGATCAGTCCTCTGTGCGCGATGCTGCATTTAGCGCGCTCACCAAGCTTGAGAAAGACGAGCCTTTGACCACTGCACGTGCAGGTCTCTCTGCTGCACATGAAGATGTGCGCCAGCGTGGTCTTGAGGTGCTCTCTCGCATGATGCGTAAGAAGACTCCTGTGGAGGGTGCGCTTGAATTGCTCGGGCGAACACTCAATGATCCTATCCCTAATGTGCGCTCCGAAGCGTTCAAGGTGTGTCTGAACAAGGACGTCTTTGAGAACTCCGAGGATGCGCTTCGATTTGCCAACGAATCTATCTTTGATGATGTCCGCGAGAAGATCCTCATTGAGGTTACCGCACAACATCAGGAAGACTGGGCATGGAACATGTTGCTTGAGTTCATGAATGACTCAAGCCAACGACTTCGCAAAGAAGCTTTCGAGACAGCGCTCTCCAAGGCCAAGAAAGAGCGTCGTATTCAATCGCTCTCCAGCGCGCTTGAATCGCGTTACACCGACGTCCGAATGTACGCCGTCAACGAGCTCTTGACTCGTCGTCTTGAAGATGTCGAAGATCTCCTCATCAAGGCGCTTGATGACGATGATCAGTCCGTGCGTAGTACCGCGATTCGTGCTCTGATCACTGCATCTGCGCGTCAACTCCTTGCTCAGGCGATGACCTCCAGCAAGCACGTTGATGTGCAGGTTCAGGCTGCGCGCGCATGTGCTCGCTATGGCGATGAGCGTGCCCTCAAGACATTGACGGATATCGTGAACGCCGAAGAGCCCAACGCCAAGGATAACAAGGGCCAGCATGACCTCTGGTTGCGTCACCTTGAGCAGGCCCTTGAAGGACTCGCTGAACTTGGCGACCCGGGCGCTCAGGATGCGATCATTCCTCACATCGAGAGCACGCATTCTTCTGTGCGTCAGGCTGCGGTCAGGGCGCTTGTGTGGACCTCGCGTCAGGATGCTCTTGGCACCCTGCGTGAAGTGATCAAGCACCAGGACAAGGCCGTGCAAAAAGAGGCCGCGCTTGGTCTTGCGTACTGGGGCGATTCTCTTGGCTCGTCCATCGTGTTCACCAACGCGACCTCCCAGAATGAGCAAATTCTTGCAAGTCTTGGGCTGTTTGCTGGTGCCGAGGAGCACCTTTACTCCTTCCTCGATAGCTCTGACAGAGCGTTACGCAAGCGCGTCTTTGTGATCCTGATGTTGCTTGAGTTGAGTGAAGGCGACCTCGTGCCAGACAAGTGTCTTGCGGCGATTAGCTCTGCCTTTGCTGATGTGCGTCTTCGCGCGGCACATGGTATTGAGCGCTTCTCTGATTCAGAGCGCTTTGCCGAGTTTGTGCTCGAGAACCTGAACACTCAGGTGGGGCAAAACATCAATCCTTACAGCCTCTCACGAGAGCTGATGGAAGATCTCTCACGTGCGCTCTCTCTTGGTTCCACGCCCGTGCGCATTCGTGCTGCGAGGTTGTGTGAAACCCTCTTTGGCTTCAATGAAGACAAGTTCATGCTGGAGTGGAAGACATTCCATGAGCGTTTTGAGGATGAACTCAAGGAACTTAAAGAAAAACAAGAGGAATTCAGGAAGAATAATCAGGCTGAAACCGCTGACTCTGGTACGCTCTCGCGTGCTTGGTCCTACCTCAAGGAGCTTGCCAAAAAGGCGACGGGATCTGCATCTGACGAGTTTGAGGATGCCCTCAGAAGACTTGCATTTGGTGCCTATGTTGGGCTCTCACGTGAAGGCAGCAGCGAAACCATCAAGTCAGGCGCTATTCGTGGTATGCACACCCTGTGCAAACATGATGACTCCTTTATCTTCGAAACACAGCGTGTCCTGTTACTCGCCCTGGGTGACTCTCAACAAACTGTACGTGCGCTCGCCATGATCACGCTTCAGGAGCTTGAGATGGCCGTGAAACCTCTCGCGACCGAAGCCCTCGCCACAGGTTACTCCGATATGGGTTCTGCTGGTCTTGTCTTGCTCGCTGAGCAGGTTAGTGCTGCTGAAGGCGAGGCACTTCTTCAGGAGACCATGCTTACCAAGACCGATGGTCTTGAGTTTGAAGCGATGAAGCTTCTGCAAGCACGTCATGGCACCATCTCTGTCTGGTCTGGAGCGCTCTCATCAGTATCTCAAAACTTGCGCACCTCTGCCTTGAATGAGCTGCTCTCGCTCTGGGCGACTGAGCAAGATGCCAGGGATGCGCTTAGCACTGTGGCGCTCAAGTCCAAATACAAGGACGTGCGCATTTCTGCTGCGGATAACCTCGCGTATCGTACGGATCTTCCAGAGGACACCAAGGGGCTCATCTTCGATGTCCTCGCAGGTGAGAAACTTCAGGAAGGTTCTTATGAACAACGTAGCGCATCAAGCGCAATGATCGTGCTCGACCCCGAGAAAGCAGCTCCTCTGTTGCTTGATCGCATCGACCAGGATGAGGCTGAAAACGCCGATGTGAGGGTTCTGATTGCTGCGGCTGGTCAAACGCGTCAGGTCTCCATTATTGACCGTCTCTATGGTTACATTGAGGCAGATAAGCAACGTGACGCGGCATTTGATGCAGCGACCATGATCAGTGGTCATGACCAGTACATTCAAGACCCTGACGATAAACATCCCGAGTCTCGCGATGAGTGGATGAAGTCTCAGTTCACTCGCCATGATGAGATCCTCAGGCGCTTGCTTGAGCTTGCTTATCAGGTCGTGGACGCCCGTCGTGTGCTCAACTTGCTCAACCCTGCAAAGTGGTCCCTGACCGATGCTGTGGATGATATCTTCCCAACACTGCTCACGTTCTCCGATGAGTCCGTGCAAGAGAAGGTGACCGAGGTTGTGGGTTGGAGAGCGCGCAAGCGTGGTGGCAGCACCGACCTCCTCAAGAAGGCATTGACCACAGGAACACCTCGTGTGCAGTTCCTCGCAGCTGAAGGGCTCGCGCTCGCTGGTCAGAAAGATGGCATGAGTGTGCTCATGACTGCGGTGAACTTCATGGAGAGCTACGATGACCGCCGCCGTGCCGTCTTTGCTCTCGGTGAACTCGCAGATCCTACAGCACTTGAACTCCTGCTTGGACTCGTTCAGGACGAGGAGAGCGATCTTCGTCCTGCCGCTGCTCAAGCCCTTGGCCACCTGTCCAACAGCGAACGTGGTGACCAGATCTTCAAGATGCTCCTTGGCTTTGCCAAGTCGGATCACTCCGACCTCTCTCGCAGCGCACTCACTGGCCTTCGCCACTTCAACACTCCTGATGCCTGGCGAGTCATTCGTAGCCATGCCGAGGATGAGTACAGTTGGTGGAGACGTGAGACTGTGGCTCAGTTGCTTGGTGAGTACAACGATCCTGCAAACATTGAGCTGCTCAGGCAAATGCTCTTCAATGATGACGACTACGATGTCATCCGCGCTGCTGCCGAGAGCCTCAAGAAGCTCTATGGCCCAGATAGCCTCGAGCCTGATTACATCTTTGTTCAAGCTGGACAGCTCTGGATTGAGCCCGCAGAAGGTGCTGTCGCGAGGTTGTGTGAGCGCGGCGAGGTCTCTCGTCTGCTCGAACTCCTCGCCAAAGTGAGCTTCAGCAGCGCAGAGCGTGATGTGGTTCAGCCTCTGGTGAACGCGCTGCTCTCTCGCGAACCTCTCCCCGTGGATGAGGTCGTGGACAAACTTGCTGATGATAATGTGCGTACCGCACTTATTGCCATCCAGATTGTGGGCCGTGCAGGTAAGGCTGTGGCCAAGAAACATGGCGCAAAGCTCAAGGCTGCAATGCAAACCACACATGACCTGTGGATTGAAAACTACAGCCTGATGCTCTCCAATCAGTCTCGCTATCAACAGGCATTCTATGATGTGAACAAGCGCTATGTCTTGTTGTGCTGGGCGTGTGGTCAGCTTGAGGTTGGGTTTGATGAGCTCGTCAAGGTCATCGACCTCATTGATGTGCAAGCATCGGTCGACGTCAAGCAAGCTGCGTTGCTCTCCATGGCGATGCCATGGACAGGTAAGAAGGGTGTGGAATACATCGCCAAGCTTGTCACACATAAAAACGCTACGCTCCGCTCCATCGCGAGCGCTGCGCTCCAGGAGCTCGACAAGTCTCAGGCCAAGGCGCTGCTTGATCAAAGCCTTGAGGATGCTGTCATCTTCAGTCGCTTGATGATGAGCGTGAAGCCAGAGGCTGTGAACGCGCTCCTTCGTGAGCACGCTCAAAGCATCCACCTTCAAGGTGTAGTGATCGGTTACCTCGCTCAACAGGGCGATGAGACTGGTTTGCTGAAAATCCTTGATAGCCAGGAGCTTACAGATGAAATTCGCCACGGAGCTATAGATGGTCTCGCTTCCATGGCTACACAGACTGCCATCGATGCACTGGCAAAACTTGGTAAAGATGAAGACGAAGACGAAGATCTGCGCAAGGCCGCATGGCGTGCTCGTCGACGCGCTATCCGCTCGCAACAAAGTGAGGTGTCCGCATGAGTCAAGAAGAGAACAACACTACAACTCCACAAGAAGAGCCCGAGGCGTCCACAAACACACGTGTGGAACTTGGCTACAAGGGCTCAAGTCAGATCGTTGATGAGTCCTCCTCTTCAACCACGCTCGCACTGTTTGGCAACACCAAACGCGCTGCGGTCAGCGTTCAGGGTAAGCTCAAAAAGCCGCTCGATTTTCGTCAGGCGATTGAGACGCTCTATCGTGTGGTCAAGAGCGACAACCGTCGCGCTCCCAAGGACCGCTCCGCTTATCTTGCGTACAAGCAAAAGAGCGCAGGTGCAGGACAAAACGCCTTCGATGCTCAACGTGAGTACTTTGAGTGGCTTGAGCAAAACGACCCCTCATCCTGGCTGGTGCTTGACCCCGTCATCACTGCCCATCCTGATCGCCTCATTTTTGAGGTCTTCAGCAAGGATGAAGGCTCCTATGCCGCGCTCTCCATTGATTGGGATGCCCTTGATCTCGACAAGGACCCAACCTATGGCACCACAAACATCGACTTCTCTGATGATCTTTATGACGCCATGAAGCGCATGAGGAGCTACCACACCACCTCGCTCTCTGTGGGCCAGGAGGCGGTCAGCGTCACCACCTCACCCGATCATCCCGAGGTCACCGAACGCAAGGTTAACGTGCCAAACTCATGGCTGCGTGGCTTCCTTCAGGTTCAGGCCAGTGCGACGCTCCCATCGACAAAGGTTTCGATCGCACCGATTGATTTCTACAATACCTTGAGGCACTTGCGTATGAACGCAGACCTCAAGAAAGGTGGCCGCGCCATTCGTGTGGAACTGATGCCAGGCGAGTATCCTCGCCTCGTGATTGAACCACGCGATGAGGTGATTGAAACCGAACATGAGGTGTTCCGTGGTCGCGTCGCTCAGGTGATTCGCATCTGGGGCCGTCGCCGCTGGATGATGCTCACCTCCTTGCTCCCACTTGCCACAGATATCGAGCTTCATTTGCTTGGTACTGGCTTGCCTAACTTCTGCGTGCTTCGTTGTGGTCCCATGACATTCACGCTCGGTTTGACCGGGTTCACCACCGCAAACTGGTCTCAGGCCCTTGGTCTTGATACCTTGCTCCCTCGCACAGTCGAGTCTGATAAGAACCTCGACAAGGTGCTCAAGTTCCTCTCCAAATCCTGGTTTGCCTCTGCCGCTGACCTCGCAAGCTCTCTCAAGCTTAACCCCGCGCAGGTACGTCATGCCATCCAGGTTGGATGTCAAAACGGTCAGATCATGTACGATATCGCACATGATGTGTACCGCTTCAGACCTCTGCTCGAGACAATTGACCTCGACGCGCTTGAGTTCCGCAATGCGCGCGAACGACTCGCGCATGACCTCATCAATAACAAGGGTGGGAACGTCAAGATCCTGTCCAGAAACACCATCGCTGGGACTGGCGTGCAGTACGTCGGTGAAGTTCACGTCGAGGCTGACCGTCGCGCCTACCGCTGCGAAATCACCCTTGATGATGAAGGGCGCGTGCGACGCGTGGATGATACCTCGCCGTTTTATCGCAAACACCAGCTCAAGGAAGGTCCAAGCGCTCCTCTGATCGCTCTGCGACTCAAGATCGCTGAACTTCAAAAAGA
>CATLTV010000007.1 GCA_950059285.1 uncultured Pseudomonadota bacterium
CCGACCCTTTTTTTCGTTCCTATATATATAAGGTGTCAAAGATCAGGCTCAAACGGTTCCAGGACATCAAACAGGGAGTCGTGCTCGTCGTCCTCGCTTCCAAGGCTCTCCTCTTCCAGAGAGGTGCTCTCCTCGGCAAGCGTGGAGCCTTCCAGAGAGGTGTCCGTGGAGGATGAGAGCGCCCCCTTTGGGTAAGGTTCCATCAATAGATCGTGGTCCTCGGGGAGCAAATGCTCAAGCGTTCTGAGGTGTGAATATGAGAAGGTGAGCTTGACCTTACCATCCAGGAAACTCTGAAAAGCCATCGACCTGTCGCTGTCAAACACATCGCTTGACCATGCCGACAACAGGCCAAGATCCACCATCCTGTCGAAGATATCAGCCAGCGTCTTGCGCAGCCGATTGGTGCGCTGATGCTTCCCTTCAAGGCCGCTCCACTTGTAGAACGTATCCACCGAGATCTCGACGCTCCCGCTGCGATCAAGCTTCGAGATATAGCTCCTGTTGATCAGGGTCCAGTACACGTTAAATGGGATGGAGTCCGACTCATCAAGTTCAAAGGCACGCTCATCAAGCGCCATGAAGGATGGCGCGCCCCCTTCAAGTCGTGGCTTGACCATGTTCCACAGCGCGCCAGCGATCTGCCACGATTGCAACGTTGAGTGCGCAGTGATGCCCTCACTTGTCCCGATCTCCACGCTCAGCTCCTCCTTGCGAGGCTCGATCAGCGGTCCTCGCCAGGCGACCTTGCGGTAGCTCTTGCCATCGTCCTTGATCTCGACGATTTCCCTGTGCAGGATCACGCGCTCCAGGATGGCGCGAGCGTCCTGCACGCGCTTGCGGTGGCGCTTGTTGTCGGGGTTAAAACCGATGATCTGGCACAGTCGCTTGCCACTTTGCGTGTCCCAGAAGGTGCCCTCGGTGCTGAAGTTGTGGGTGCGGTCACGCATGGCAGCGTTGAAGAACCCTGCCGCGATGCGAGGCAAGTGTACGAACGTGCTCTCCTCAATTTGAAAGTTCTCCATCGCCTGGATGAGCGCATCGAGCACGGTGGGTGCCTGCGCATCAAGCTGGACCTCGATGAACTGATCAGGGCGCTGGCTCTGACGGCTGACAAGGCTCTTGTCATAGAACAGGAGGCTTTGCTGTTCATGAAGCTTGCTTGATGCGCCGCTCTCGGGGTGGACCATGCGCGTTTCGGTCGAGTCCACGGGGAGTTTTTCAAGGTCGGGAGCCGAGACAAAGAAGCTCCCGAGGTTACGCATCTCACGAGGCAGGGAGTAGAGGGGTTGGAGGGGCACGGGGGTGGAGTGTTCGCGGAGCTCCACGTGGGTGCGGCTAAAGAGGAGTGACTGGAGCTGGCGAGTGCGGTGCGCGATCTCGGAGCGCTCCTGACGGGCGATGGTGTAGAGGGTAATGAGTGACGCGGGTCCGAGCATGTATTCGGATGAGCTTGTGAGCGTACGGATGATCGAGGTGCGGACGCGGCTCAGGTATTGTTCACGAGATACCCTGAAAAACCCAGCCTTTTCAATATCTTTGATGCCCTTCTTTAAGAAGTTTTCACGATCGATTTCATTTTGCAAAAACTCACCTGGACGCCACCAGGGTTCGGGGTCACCGAGCTGGAAGCGGTCGCCATCGATGAGCAAGCGACGCCAGCCCGAGAAGAGGTCGACCTGTTCAAGCACCTGTTCCACGGCCTGCGCGCGGCGGTCGTGGCTTGATCGTGTGGAGACGCTCAGGGTGCGCAAAAGCTCGATGCGTCCCGAGAGGATATCCTTGTGGAGGTTCTGGGCGTGCCAGAAGTCGAGCTCCTGTGCGAGGTAGCTCCTCAGGATCAGCATATAATGGGTGTGCTCTTCCTCGCCAAGATCACGACGTGAGGAGGAGGTCTTGCTTGTGATGGGGAGCGGCGCGTTGGAGAGCAGGATCGTGGTGAGGTCGTCGAGCTTGCGCTGGTAGGTCTTGATGAGCTTGCGTGTGAGCATGGTCAGCGAGCGTGTGCTGTAGCGAGAGGGAAGCTCTTCATTCTGGCAAGCCAGCTTGATGTAATGTGTGTGGTTGAGGTTGGCCATGATAAACGTCATCCGTGATGAGTGATAAATCCCGAAAGCCACGGCAGTCCAATCACGCGATGTGGCGTTCGGTGTCAGGACGTTCAAATCAACGCCCCTCCAGGTACTCGATCCTACTGATTTCATGAGCCAATCTTCAGCAGGCATCAGAGCGCGCGCCACGTTAGCACAGGATAGACCTGTAGGTGTAGCGGGAAAGACAACCAGTTTTATCAAGAATGAACATAAATTCTGTTTACATAATACATTCTAAGCGTTGTGCGATGAGTATGTATCCTTTTGAAAGCACAACGTAATTTCAAGGCGTGTCTGTGTTCATATGTGAGGGTTCGATCATGACAGGTCAGCTTCAGGAGCACGAAAAGCTTTGCTGTAGTAGCCCGAGGGATCAAAGCAACAGACCTTCTTCTTGCCCGAGGAGAGCATGTCGCAGGCGTCACGCACTCTCTTTTGGCGCGTCTTTTCTTGCTTGGCAGAGACCATCCAGTGAATCCAGTCCACACGAGCAAGTGTGGTGGTGGCATCCCATGTGGCCCTGGCCTCGGGGAACTCTTTCAAGGCAAGCGCGAACGCTTCGGGGAGCTCGGGCTCAGGCTCCTGTGCAATGGGGCAGAGTTCAAACCGTGCGTCCTCACCGATGCTTGCGCCTGACATGTCCAGCATCTCCTGCGTGACTTTGAGCCAGTGGCTCTTCTGTCCATCAGGCTCAAGCAGCGCCTCGAAGGCGTGGCCATCAAGGGCGCCTGTGATGGTCGTACGACCACGTCGTGGCAGTGTGGCGCTGACATCTCTGGGGAGCACAATAAACGCTGGAAAATCAACCGTGCTGGCTTTTTTGGGCCGAAGAAGGGTCGCTGTAAAGTGTGATGGTGCACGTCGATCGCTCATGGATAAGCTCCTGATTTAAAACAGCAAGTAGGGCAGTATATTTGGGTTCAATGTGTGTGTGCGAATTTGGCGTCATGTCCAGGGATGTAAAGCGTGTATTCTCAGGACGCGTGCGAGAATGTACCATGGTTATCTCTCATGAGAAGGAGCGTTTTTATGTCCACAGGTCATGCGTTGCCAGATGACTTTCGACAGATGTGCCATGTTGAAGATTATTATCAAGCAGCACGATACATCGTATCAAGGAGTATGTGTGACAGTGAGTTAGAACATTTGTATCGCCATGGTGATGCTCACCTCTCATGTTCAAAATCATGGCACAGGTCCATTGCGCTTGCTCTGCTCGCCAGAGCTGACAGCTCCATCATACAGTACGCACGACCTGATCCTGCGTTGCATGCCGGGCTGCACGAATACCTTCTTGGCCAGGGCCTCACCGAGGTGGTTCGCTTTTTTCAGAATGTATGTGCTTACGTGGCGTTTAACAGTGCGGTGAGAACCACAATCGCGCTGGCAATTCAGTGTGATGACAGGTTGATAAACACGGTGTGCGAGCCCATTCTGTTTCACAAAAACCAGTTACACGTGATCTACTCAGCCTTTGACCCGTCGGTGCTCGATGGCGATCTTGTGGAGGAGTTATACTACTTCCAGCCCTGTACTGGGATGCTCTCCATACAGAGCACGGCGGCGCCTTGTGTTCTCCATTATATGGTCGTCAATGGAGAGCACGCAGGCAGGATCGTCATGGTGTATGAAGGCGAGCAGCCTGAATGGATAGAACACTCCTTTGATGAACTTGTTGATGGCGAGATCGCGTTAACGCTGGAGTTTCTATTTGGCTCGATTCAAACCACAACACTGCCAGATGCCACAAAGCTTTATTTTGAACGTGGAAGATGACGCTCAATATTGCGGATCTTGCGAGGAACAGGGTGTGTCTGGAGCCAGACCGTCATCGGTCCTGTGAGTACGGCAAGCTGCATCTCGAAGATGCCTTGCATCTGGATGTGGGTGCTTTCCTGATGCAAGACCTGGAATTGATTGGGATGTCCCACGAATGCAAAGAGGCTCTCGGCGTTGATATTCAGGCGTTCGCCTGCCTGGAGCGTCTTCTTGAACAGAGAGCCCGAGCTGTGCAAAAAGAGCGTGCCTGTACCATGAAAGTATTGCATGTACTTGAGATAAAAGAAGTTGGCAGAGTAATCAATGATGTTCATCTTGATGTGCTGTCCTGCCGCAAAGAACGCGCCTGCTCCTGCGTACAGGTGCTCAACCTTCCCCTCGCCCATCTCCACCGGGAAAATTTGCCCTGGTTGTGATGGGCTGAGCGCGATCTTTCTCTGTGCTGTGTCCTGATTGACATAACCTGCAAAGGTGTGGCCTTCACTGACAAATGAGTGTTGGTAAGCTCTTATAATACTGTCTATAAACCCATTCTCGTCTTGTGAAGATAAGAGGTTGTTTGCTGTGGAGATCTGTACGCCTGGCTCCATATATAACATGGAGTCACTCTCGGAATAGCACCACTCGCCCGGGTCAAGCGCAACCTCCACGTACTGGCTCTCCTCTCCATGAATGATGTAATCAAGCTGACCATCTACATGTGATGAAGGTTGTAATGGAGGAGGTTCAACATGTTGAGGTTGTTGCAGATAAGGTTTGACCTCTGGTACATCAGCCGCAGGTGTCCACTGTCCAAGTCGCTTTGTATAAAGCCTTGCCTGTTCTGTGACCTTGCCAAGCTTGATACCTCGAATGACCTCGGACAGTGGCATTGGACCACGCTGATGACTTCCAAGGTTGACGTACCACTGTTCTGGTTGTGTAGACATGATGAATGAATCCCTGAAGAGCTGTAAAAATTGTCGGTGTCTGTCATGTTGGAACGTGGTGATGTGAATAGCTGGGATTTTAAGGCCATGTCAACACGTTCTAACCACGTTTATTCGCCATTTTTCATGGCTGCGTACAGTGCTCTGGCACGTGTATAGAGCGCCTGACAGCGAGGATGTTCCTTGTAGTCTGTGAGCTCATCTATTTCAGGCTTGCTGGAGGCGTCATAGGTCTGCACGTCGAGGATATGGTCGCCAAGCGTGGTCAGATGCATGCGATAGACCTGTGCAGGAATATCACGGATGATGAGCGTGCAATGTTCGGGGTCCTGTGGGTTCAGTATCGTGACCTTGTGGCCAGTGAAGAGCTCGTCCCAGCGCTGGGAGCGCCTGATTGCACAGCGCTCAAAGAGCGTGGCTTCCTGGGTGCTTACAAGGTTTATTAGCGCCGCGTCGATGTGTACGCGCAGGGTGAAGGAGCGTGCATCCTGATCGAGCCCGTAAAAGGTGAGCAGCTCGTGGCACAGGGCGTCAAACAGGTGATCATCAAGGAGCTCCCAGCGAGAGCTGCCATGGTCCCAGGTGAGGTCATACGCGCCGAGCCAGGGGAACGCATCATTCTTGCCGTTCTTGTACACGCAGAGCGCCGGAAGCAGCGTACCTGGAGGCCTCTTGATGAAGGTGCTGAGTCCCACGCGGGGTTCGTGGATGCTATACACGCTGTAGTCGATGGCGTCGTAATACTGCATGAGGGCGTCGAAGTCGAGCAGTCTGTAGCGGTACTTGCCGTGTTCATCCGTGGTGGCGTCTCGCCGCTCAATGACGACCCGTCGTGGCGCTGACGTGTCTGTAGAAATCTCCACGATCTTGCCGTAGCGTTTGCCGGCGATGGCGTTGTGTTTGCCCGTGCGCCTGACGAGCTGTCCCTGCGTGAGCCACGTGGAGAGGGGTACAGCCGCTTCTTTGGGCCAAGTCCAGCGATGTTTGGGCATGGTGTATACGCTCCTTTTTGGTGTACACCATGTGTGCACACAGTGTGGGAGTAGGGTCATTGATAGAGGTTATATATGATTGATTACGAGCGCAAACACACGCCAGCAAGGAGCGCGAGTGAGGGCCAGCCCTCACTCGCGCTCCTTGCTGGGCTGCTTGATGAGCCTGTGCAACATATAGACTGGATTCAGGGCGGCTTCTCTGCGACGACCTGTGAGGTGGTGATGGAATCTGGAGCAGAGGCCGTGCTCAAGTGGCGGCCTCCCGTAGATCGTCACAAGCTTGCGATGGAGCTTGCGTGCGCAGATTTTGCCAATGAGCATGGTGTGAGGACGCCCGAAGTTATCGCGCGAGGAGAGCACTGGATGTTGATGCGTCGCGTGAACGGTGTGCGTGTGGACACCTTGCTTGAGGATGTATCGATGCGCGCTCACTGGGAGTATGTTGGCAGGGCATGTGCAGAGGTTCTCGTGACACTGCATGACGTAAGTCACTACAACGTATCTGGATTCTTGAACCCTGATATGAGCATCTGTGAGGAGCTCGGCGGAGCGGGCACAGGGATGGTGCCGCACATGTTGGGGTGGCTTGACTCGCCGCTGATGTCTACGCGCCTTGATCGAGGTGTGGTGTGTGCATGCCGTGCGTTGATCCATGAGCAGGAGGCGGCGTGGCGATGGCTTGATGAGGATGGGGCGAGGCTGGTGCACTCGGACTTTAACACGAAGAACCTGATGGCAGAGCATGTGGAGGGAGGTGGATGGCGTGTGACGGTGCTGGACTGGGAGTATGCGTTTGCAGGCAGCAGGTTCATGGATGTGGGTAATTTTATGCGCTTTGGAGAGGAGCGTCCTGGCGTGGCGCAAGCTTTTGCACAGCATTACGGTACTCACGCCAGGGGGGTGCCAGGAAACTGGCGAGAGCTGGCGTATTTGTGTGACCTGTGCAGCATGCTCTCGATGATGATGAGGCCAGAGCTCTCGGCGCGTTCTCTCGCGACGGTGGAGGGCGTGGTGAGGATGATCCTGAGCAAATTTTGATATTTTGATATTTTAATACCAGGATATCTTGCCTGTACAAGGTGGCTTGAACCTCGAGGCACTATACAACAAGATGCCTGTCAGGACAGAACGCCAGGAGAGACAATGTGTGAATTTCAAGAACTGTTTGGGGAGCTTCGCAGCCTCGTGAACGCGAAAGAACTCGATGTCGATGCGATCTGGAAGATTCTGAAGGCGATGGCCAGGGAGTCCCCGGACCGATTCAAGGTGGAGGTCGTCGAGGGATACCTCCCTGCCTTCATCGCCCGTCTTCCTGGACCACTTCATCGGTGCACGTCTCTGGAGGAGCTGGAGAGGGTTGGCTTACGCCTTCCTTTGCCTGTGTTTTCGCTTTACCTCAAAAACACTAGTGTAGGAGAGGAAGGAGTCAGGGCGTTGGTCAGGTCTCCCCATCTGAGTCATGTTACTGAACTGGACCTTTCATCCAATAAGATAGGGACCAAGGGAATCAGGGCGTTGGCCAAGTCTCCCCATGTGTACAACCTCACCAAACTTCATCTTGGAGAGAATAAAATAGGATCCAGGGGAGTCAAGGCGCTGACGACTTCGCCGCATTTGAGCAATCTGACTGAGCTTGGCCTTTCATCTACCAGGACAGGAGCCAGGGGAGCCAAGGCGTTGGCCAGGTCATCGAATCTGCGCGACCTCGCCACTCTTGATCTCTCAGCCAACGAGATAAGAGTTAAAGGAGTCAAGGCGCTAGCTGTATCACCGCATTTGCGCAACCTCACCTCGCTTGACCTCTCAAGGAGCAATTTTGGGTCTCCTGAAGCCGAGGCGCTGGCCAGGTCACCACACCTGAGTAGTCTGACCAGGCTTGATCTTGGCATCAATAAGATAGGTGAAAGGGGAGCCAGGGCGCTGGCTCATTCGTCCCACCTGAGGAACCTCACCTCGCTTTACCTCGAATACAATGAGATAGAAGACGAAGGAGTCAAAGCCCTGGCAAATTCACGCCATATGAGCAACCTGACTGAGCTGTACCTTGAATGCAATTGGATAGGGGACGAGGGAGCCAGGGCGCTGGCGAATTCGCCCCATATGAGGAATCTCACCACTCTTGATCTGGAATACAACGAGATAGGTGAAGAAGGTGCACGCGCTCTGGCTCAGTCACCGAACCTGAGGAGCTTGACCACGCTTATCCTCAAGGATACTCAGATAGGAGAAGAGGGAGTCAAGGTACTGGCTCAGTCATCGAATCTGAGCAACCTCACCTATCTTGACCTCGGATGGACATCTACAAGAGAAGAGGGAGTCAAGGCGCTGGCTCATTCGCCGAATCTGAGCAATCTGACTGAGCTTGGCCTCTCCAGAAATCAGATAGGAGACGAAGGGGCCAGTATTCTGGTTCAGTCACCGAATCTGAGGAACCTGACCTATCTTGATCTTTCAAGCAATGAGGTAGGATTCAATGGAGTCAAGGCCTTGGTGAAGTCAATCTATATGAGGAACCTCACCACACTTGACCTCTCCAGAAATAAGGTGGGACCCAATGGAATCAAAGCGCTGGTCGAGTCACCGAATCTGAGCAACCTGACTATTCTTGACCTCGAGGTTAATTCTATAGGAGACGAGGGAGCCAGAGCGCTGGCTAATTCGCCTCATATGAGGAACCTCACAAGGCTTAACCTCTATAGTAGTCATATAGGTGAAGAGGGAGCCAGGGCGCTGGCCAGGTCACCGAACCTGATGAACCTCACCTCTCTCAACCTTGGAGACAATAAGATAGGAGATGAGGGAGCCAGGGCGCTGGCAAGTTCACCCCATCTGATCAATCTGACTGCGCTCGACCTCTCGTACAATGAGATAGGAGAAGAGGGCGTCAAGGCGTTGAGGGAGTCACCCCATCTGAGGAACCTCACCACGCTTTATGGTCTGTGAGAACAGGTGTGTTGGTTTGTGCTCTGGTTTTGAAACCTACTCTTGATATTTTGATATTCAGGTATGGCGATATTTTGATATCAAAATATCGCCATACCTGAATATCAAAATATCAATGTGAGGACATACATCTGACAGCCAGGGTATTTTGGGTCGACAGGTGGTGGTGTGCGCCTGTAATGTGGGCCAAAATCTAATAAAACCCGAGCAATGTTCTTATGTTATGGCAGGATTGTTAAATAAAAACAAAGGTTTATCGTAAAGTGTCAAGAGAGTCCGAGATAGACGCCTCGGTGTCTATCAAGGATCACTTCTTCTCGGATGCTCCGACCTCGAAGGTATCTTTTGAGGAGAAGATCGAGGAGTACAGGGAGAAGCTGCTGGCGTATCCAGAGATGTGTATACGTATATCCCTGCTTAAGAGCAGGCGGTCGTACATGCCAATGGTGATGTTGAGAGAGCATCGGGTTTGTGGAGGGACGTCCAGGCAAGGAGTTTGCGAGGTGCTGGCTGACGCTGGCGTTTGCGTGTCTGGAGTGTGTGTTGACGACGTCGCGCATGAGGCAGGAGTTTGTCCATGGCATCAACAAGATCCCGGCCTCGATCAAGTTCGAGCTCCCGTATGTGTCGCCCTATACCTATGCAGATATGGGGAATCCGCTCACAGGGGATCTTGTCGAGAGGCTCGTGAGCATCCTTGATTCGGGGAGATGTTGAGCGAGGAGGAGATCCTGCGCCGCTTTGACACGACAGATGTGTTTGAGCTGTACAGGAAGAACGCAGATACCTCTTCAGGGAGCAAGATCTTTAGCTATATGATCAAATGTCTTGATGTGTTGATACCAACCACGAAGCTTGTACCCAGACTCATGGATCTGATCGCGTCTTATGTAGAGCTCAAGCCCAATGTATCGTTCATGTACATGATGTTCCCACTGGCACACTTAAACCCACGTGCGTTTGAAGACCCTGTAACAAAACAGAGGGAGGCGCTGATCTGTGAGCACGCGCTATGGTCAGGACTTGAGCCTCGCCAGCCCCCATCCAGAGACAATATTAAACCGCTCCTTGACGCGATCCCATCAGCGAAGGCTGTACAGGATGATCATGTCCCTGCACCTGGACCACAAGTCATGGATCAGGAAGACGCCTTATTATATCACGTTGAGCTCTGATAAAAGCCTCGCCGAGGATCTTAGCCCCGAGGTGTTGTCGTTATATGGTGAGGAGAGGAAGCTCCCTGAAGAAGAGTTGAACCTGCTCGTGGCGCGAACCTATGAGATTGGTAGGTCAATATACAAGGAGTTAACTCAACTCTTTAATACACAAAGGAAAAAATATTACACGGAGCGTGAAGATACGACGCTCGCCAATATGTTGGCAAGGATCCATGACCCGGAGATGATCCCTTACATGTATGAGCTTACGCGTAAGGGATATTATGACATGAAGCCCTACCTTGAGCAGGAGGGCGCCAACGCGATCGAGGGGCTCGTGGCGATGTGTACACGCAAGAGCGCCAAACAGGACTTCGCGGTACATATCCTGTCAGGTTACGTCGAGCGAGGCTTTGAGAAACAAATCAGGCAGAGCATGCATCAGCTCTCCAGGGCGGCGAGCAAGAGACTTGAGAAGACCCTGTTTGAACAACCCTCTGGAAAAGATGTGAGCGAGGAGGCTGCTGAAGAGGAGCAGCACTATTCAATGGACGCCAGGGAATTTGAAAAAGCGTTGAAATTGCTTGAAAATTTTCCATTTGAAGCGTGTCAAAAGATCGAGCTCTCGTATGGAGGACGCTCCTTCAAGATACACCTGGATCGCACGGCGAATGTGAAGGTGCTTGACACGGAGAAGCACAAGGTCATCAGCACCTTGCCTGCGGCGCGCGCCGATGAGGACGCCTACCACATCAACCTCATCAAGGATCGCATGAAAGTGCAGATGCGAGAGGCGAAGAAGGCGACCACGGTCTACCTTAAAAAGCTTGAGGATTACTTTCAACAGATGGACTGCTAGGGTCGTAAAGCCTGGGAAGAGGAGATGTCAGGCTGTGCGCTGCATTCGGCGATCGCGGCTTCATTTGTCTGGGGCGTGTATGACAGTAAAAACGTGCTGGTGCAGTCATTTTATCGTGACATCGAGGGCAACTACATTGACTCAAGCTACGAGCCCATTACGCCACCGCCAACAGCGCGCCCTGGGAGAACTACCCTCCGCGTGTGATCTCGGATCTCCTCCTCACGCTACATCATGTGGCCGCCAAATTTGGTAAGGACTCCTGATGCCTGAATTGTGTTAACCGTTGTAAAATTATGTTGTGCGGACTGGTTTTTGAGTCCGCAAAAGGTGGTTAAAACAGGATAAGCCGTCAGGAAACCCAGGCATTTGTTGAATCAAAATCATGCTCAACCATTGCTCATCTGATTTGGGAAGATCTTGTCCTGAGCACACAAGGTTGGCTTGTGCTTGCCACACATCAGAGCATGTCTCAGCGCTTCGTACGTTCGATGCTCCTGTCAAGTATCGCCCCAGGACAAGCAGAGCTATCCTTCTAGAGCGTGATGGAGAAGGAGTTGTTGGAAGAAAAGCGAAGTAGAAGGCGTGGAGTTTAAGGAGCAAAAACCAAGAATAGTAGCCGTGTTACATTCTGTTTTTGCGACACCAAAATACGCGGTTTCTACGAGCTTTTCCGAACAACTCTTTCTTTATTACGCTCTAAAAGCCTTCAAAAGCGCCACCACTCTTCACCCTGATGTGAAACAGTACATTTTAAACCATTTCACCTGACTGTGCATTGTTCGCACGACAATTCGCTGCACCAGCCTCGCTTTTGTATATTGCTTTATGATACGCTAAATTTGTAACTACGTTGACCCGTATTAACACGCGATGAGCTCGCAGGTGAGCTCAATGCGGATACACGGTCGAACTCACAGAACGTTATTTATGGAAGTGAGAGATGAGATTTTTAATCGTTCAATTGTCAATGTGCATCATACTATCAGGGTGCACAGAATCTATAGATATGGATGATGAGAAGAAAGAAGGCAATCAACTCGAAGACGCTGGAGCTGATCTTTCAGAAAACAACGTGGACATGTCACTACAAGATGCTGGTGAACCTACTCTGTGTGATGATGACACGCCATGTCCTGATGGCAGCTTTTGCGCTCATCATTCTGAGCCATGTCAAGGTGCCGGGGTCTGTCAAGCTGTTCCTCTCGACAATTCAGGGCAATATGAACCTGTATGTGGCTGTGATGGCTTGACCTACGGAAACTTACACACAGCTCAGAGTCGAGGCGTTTCGGTCCTTAAAAATGGCTCATGTGAACCTAATTCATTTCAATCCTGTGGTGGTTTGTACGAAGAGTATTATGGGGGCGCATGTGAAACTGGTAGTACCTGCATCCACTCAGAAGATGACATGTGTGGGTGGTACGATGCTTCTGGACGTTGTGAGCGTCGACCTGATGTGTGTGGAGATGGAGCTCAACCTGTCTGCGGCTGTGACGAGAAAACATATGTCAACGAATGCCAGGCTCGGTTGATAGGAGCTGGGATTCTTTCAAGAGCTGCTTGTGACGAATGAACAGCAGACTGTGTCACAACTCGCTGCATCAGCCTCGTCTTTACATGAACCAGAAAACACTTGAATGTACAAGAACTTAAAAACTAAAATTTGTGTATTTTAAAATGTTAAAAAATTAACGGCATATTTTTTGAATATAATTATTGTCAGATGTTTTAATGAAGGAGGAAGACATGTTCAATCTTGCAAAATTAATCCCACTGACGTTGCTTACAATTTTGATGACAGGTTGCTTGAATCAAGAAGTCGATCCAATGGAGTGTTTCCAGCATTCTCCTGAAGATTGCCTGACCAAAAGCGAACCCAAAACCTGCCACAATGTGCCTATCGAAGGGTGGCTAAGAGTATACAACATTGAGCGAGGATGTAACGAGTACTATTCAGGTTCGGGTCAAGCATTTGTCTGTGCTCCCCTTGATTATGACACGTTTTTTACTGCAGGGTTTGGAGAGCAGGTTGGTCAGGCAGTATCTCCTGATGGTCGTATTTTTGTCTCACCAACCATAGGTAACGCATGGCACGGATGTGACTACGAAGCGCCTTACGTTGCACCAGACCAGTTACAGAGATCTGAAGATAAACCGATGTGCAATCCAAATGATGAGCATCCCAATGATAGATGGCAAAGAATTCAGGAACGAGAACTTGCCGAGGCAGATGAATGAATCTGCTTCAATCATGGTGAAACCATCCTGGATGGTTTCACCATGAACGAATATTTTGATATCAAAATATTTTAATATCAGAATATCTCATCTCTTTTTATGTGGTGTCCTGGCTTTTTGGCAGCTATATACTCGCTTTACATTGACATGAACCATTATCATATTCTTCTCTCACCATCAGCGCCCAACACAGCTCATCTTCAAGATCATCAAGGTGAGCTTGTTGCATTCATTACTTATGATCCTCAGTCTGAACATTTTGACCTGGTTCAATCCGAAGCTCTTCCTGCTCATTTTGTCGAGCGTTTTTTAGCTCAAGCCCGCAAACTGCTCACACCTCGCCATGCTACTGCTTGTGGACACACGTGGTTTTTACTCGACCGACGAGAACATTGTGTGACAGAGCATGGTTATCCTGCGGTCAATGAAGACACGGTTTGGATGGATGAAAACTTCTTCCATGTCCTCTACTCCTGGTTGAAGTGGATTCCTACATGGTGCCCTCGTTCAGAATGCTCAAGGCAAGGTTTTGAATTTTATAATGCTGTAGAGTTGCGTCACGATGGTGTGTCATCTTCTCTTTCCATGCTGATGGCGTTTCGTCAGCTGCTTACTCTTGCCCCTGAACACGTTGAAATGTCTGGAGGTTGGAGACTTCCCTGGCAAGAAGATGTACAGGGCAATGCGCTGTCTTATTCTGAGGAAGGTTATCCTGGAAAACTTTCTTTCAACGCATCACAAGCACTTCAAACGCTGGAACAATTAATTGATTTAAATCAAAGGCTTGAATCCTCTTCAAAGCATCATTACATCCTACATATTGGCGTGTGAACCCTCACGTAATTATACCCCCTTCAATACACAACAATTATGCTTTCACACCTTCGGAACCTCGCACTCTCGCTTGTAAGCATTCAATTGTGAGGCTGTCGACATTCTTGCGAAGTTGACGCTCAAAAGTACGTTGTTACTCCTGACTTTCCTGAAGCTTCAACCATGGTGAAACCATCCAGGATGGTTTCACCATGAACAGATATTTTGATATCAGAATATTAAAATATCTGTTCATGGCGCGGGTCTGGTGGCTTGTTAAAATGTCATGTATGTGCGACAATCTTCGGGTGCGTTTGAGGTTAAAAATCCTTGGTGATGTTTGGACTTGATGTATCTTCTGGATGTTGTGACAGGGAGAGGTGGTGTGAGCAAGATGAAAGGGTGGTCGCGACATCAGCCATGGTGTGTGGTGTGTGCGATGATGTTTCTTGGGGCCTGTCAGGGTGAGCTTGACCACCAGGTGTTTCAGTCCGGAGATGTTGAGGTCACAGCACAGGATGAGAGCCCAAAAAATGTGGACTCGGGCGAGGTTTCTCTGGACATGTCGACCATACCAGGAGTTGATTCTGGTGCCATGAACGATGTGCTTCCCCCCGTTTATGGCAAGAGTACGGTGAGGTTATTGACCCCTGTACAGTATCGAAACGCCATCTCCCAGCTCTCTCCCATGGAGTTGACCCAGCGCGAGGTGGGCTCTTACAACTCATCACTTGCAGCGGCCAGCGGAGGCCTGAATGGCGGGCTCGTGGATGCTTATTCGGAGGAAGCATTTTCCATCGCCTCGCAGTGGTTTTCCACCCCTGAATCCACGCTCGCCCTGATGACATGCCTGCCCGAGCGTGCCGATGACACCTGCACTCAGGACTTTCTGCGCCGCTTTGGTCGACTCGTCTGGCGACGCCCTCTGACAGACAATGAGGTGGCGCGTTATGTGGCGCTCTCCGTGGATGTCTCAAACCGTTTGCAAAGCCCCATCAAGGGTGTGGAGTATGCGGTCGCGGGCATGTTGCAGTCACCCTACTTTATCTACCGTGTGGAGCTTGGCACACCATCAGACACACACCGTACATTTGACGCCTACGAAATCGCCACGCGTTTGAGCTTCTTGCTCACCAACTCGCCCCCATCATCAGCCCTCCTGGACGCTGCTCGCGATGGAGAACTTGAGGATCGTGAAGGTCTTGAGCGCCACGCGCGTGCGCTGCTCAATAGCCCCGCAGGAGAGCGCGGTCTACGCGCGCTCGGTGTGGAACTCTATGGCCTTGATGCAATCGTCGAGGTTGAAAAGGACGCATCCCTCTTCCCTGAATTCTCCGAGGAGCTGGCCGAGGCGATGAGAGAGCAGGTCGCGCTCACGTTTGTGGACCATGTGGTCAGCGGCCGGGATTATCGCGAGCTGTTTAACCGCCGCGAGGTGTTTATGCATCCTGTGCTTGCGGAGCTTTATGGTGTGCATGACCTCGCTGAACAGGAGCAGGGCTGGCAACTGTATACATTCCCCGAGGAATTAAACCGTCAGGGCATCCTGTCACTGGCTGGCATCATGGCCTCACACTCGGGTATCGCCAACACCTCGCCCACCACACGCGGTTTCTTTGTACGCACCGATGTACTGTGTGATGTGGTGCCTCCTCCTGGACCCAATGTGGACACCACGCTCCCAATTCCCGAGGAAGGTGAAGTACTTACGAACCGAGAATTGTTAGGTCGTCATGTCACCGAGCCAAGCTGTTCGGGGTGCCATTCATTCATGGATCCGCTCGGGTTCCCGCTTGAAAACTACGATCCCATCGGTCGTTATCGTACGCATCAGAACATGTTACCCATCGATGCCAGCGGTAGCCTTGATGGCACCGATTTTGAGACAGCACAGGGCTTCAGCGAGGCGCTCGCCGCCAATCCAAAGCTCATCCCTTGCCTCAATAAAAAGCTCTTCGCATATAGCTTTGCCCGCCTGATGCAGCCCGAAGATGAGGCGCTCATGCAGGATCTTAACGCATCCTTTGAGGGCTCAAGTTATGACCTTCGTGAGGCGCTCGTGACACTCGCTGTCAGTGATGCGATGCGTTTTGCCGCGCAGGATGACGATGAGGATCACCAGGAAGATTCGGAAGGAGGACAGCCATGAAACGTCGTACTTTTTTGAGAGGCAGCCTTGGTGCTGGAATTGTTGCAAGCCTTGGCCTCCCCGTCTTCGAGGCGATGCTCAACAGCCACGGGACTGCGTTTGCCGATGGCACGCCCTTTCCAAAACGCTTTGTGGTGTGGTTCTGGGGCAATGGTAATCACCCCGAGGAGTGGGCGCCATCAGCAGCAGGCGAGGGGTGGCAAGCCACGGGAATGCTGGAGGGCCTGAGCGGACTTGAGCCTTATATTAACATTGTGACAGGCACCACGCTCCCCACCAACACCGACCAGGGGCTGCCCGAAACCAGAAACCCCCACGTCGAGGGCGCCGTCGGCATTTTGACGGGGGGTCGTCCCCTGATGCACGAGTCCTTTGATGGCAGCGGCGGAGACTGGAACTTCATGACCGCGCCCGAGCCATCAATCGATGTGCTCGTCGCCAATGAGATCGGTGGAGGTACGCAGCACAAGCTCCCGACCACGGCAGTCACACAGCTTCACGGCGTCGCAAGTGGCAAGCCTGGCACTGCCGTACGTTACATCTCACACAATGGCCCGTACAACATCAACGCCCCGACCAATACACCGCACGAGCTCTTTGACACGCTCTTTGGTGGAGGGATTCCATCCTTTAAACCTGATGGCCCCACGCCTGAGGCGCTCGCGCGCGCCAGCGTCCTCGACACCGTGCGCGCCGATGCCCACGCCCTCAAGTCCCGTCTTGGCTCCACCGACCGCGCTCGTCTGGATCAACACCTCACGGGGATTCGCGAGCTGGAGCTCAGGCTGCGCGCCACGCCCATGGCTCCGCCTGTGGGAGGTTCCTGCGCGCAGATGATGCGCCCAGAAACGGTCGAGTCCTACAGGCAACGTGCGCAGCTCTTTGCGGATGTGGTCAGCATGGCCTTTGCGTGTGACCTGTCACGCGTCGCCACCATCGAGTTTTCAAGCCCTGCATCGCATGTGGCGTATCCCGATGTGCACGAGGGGCCGCTTGAAATTGGTGGCTCCGCACACTCCTTCCATGAATACCAGCACCTTGCCGGGAGAGATGAACCTGTCAGAGAGGCTCTCAAGTATTTTGTCTCCACCTATGGTGACTTTGTACGCACCATGCAGGCGATGCCCGAGGGTGATGGCTCATTGCTTGATCAGGCGTGCGTGCTTGGTACATCGGAGCTCTCCACAGGCGAGAACCATGGCTTCCGTAATTACCCCGTGTTGATATCGGGAAGAGCTGGAGGCACGCTCAAATATCCTGGCGTGCATATCCAGAAATCCTCCGATGTCCCCGCCACCCAGATCATCTACACCTGCTTGCGTGCCATGGGCGTCCAGAGCACCGAGTGGGGCACGGACCTGTTCAGAGTCACCGAGCCCATCAGCGAGATCACAGGTCCCGAGTTCTCCTGACATGGAGATACCTATCATGTGATAAGTATTTGTTATGATTGATTAATTTCAACGAAAAGAGGGTAGATATATTGATATTAAAATATTTTAATATCAATATATCTACCCTCTTTTTTTGTGTGGTCCAATAAGCGAGCGTGAGACAGGCCAACGCTCACCGCCATCTCTTGACGTGAGTTGGCCCGCTGATTATCGTGTCTGGCTTGTACAGGATGGCTTGAATGTGGGGGGCACAACACCACGCAAGTCTTGCATTCACAGGACAGAACACAAGGAGAGACGATGCGTGGATTTCAAGAGTTGTTTGGCGAGCTTCGCAGCCTCGTGAATCAAGAGCAGCCAGATGGCAAAGCCATATGGAAGATCTTGACAACAATGGCCAAAGACTCCCCAGACCGATTCAAGGTGGAGGTTGCAGAGGGATACCTTCCTGCCTTCATCCCTCGTCTCTCCAGTCCACTTCATGAGTGTCGCTCTTTGGGAGAGTTGGAGGAGGCTTGTGAGATCCTATTGTTACCCGTGTTTATGCTTTCCCTCTCTGAGCATGAGATCGGAGAAGAGGGCGTTCAGACCCTGGCAGTGTCACCTTATCTGAGTCATCTGACCACGCTTGAACTCAGAAACAATCAGATAGGAGATGAGGGAGCCAAAGCGTTGGCTGAATCACCGCATCTGAGCAACCTGACCAAACTTGATCTTGATTCTAATAAGATAGGAGACGAAGGAGCCAAGGCGTTGGCTCAGTCACCGAATATGAGCAAGCTGACTGCGCTTCTCCTCGATTGTAATGAGATAGGAGAAGAAGGAATCAACGCTTTGGCGAATTCACCGTATCTCACCAACCTTGCTTACCTTGACTTCTCTGCTCATTTTATAGGAGACGAGGGAGTCAAAGCGTTGGCGGAATCACCGTATCTCACCAACCTGACTTATCTTGAACTCTCAGAAAATAGAATAGGAGACGAGGGAGCCAAAGCGTTGGCGAATTCACCCTATCTGAGCAACCTGACTTATCTTGAACTCGATTGGAATGAGATAGGAAAAGAGGGTGTCATGGTACTGGCTCAGTCACCGAATATGAGCAAGCTGACTGCGCTTTTCCTCTCATACAATGAGATAGGAGAAGAAGGAGTTAAAGCGCTGGCTGTGTCACCGAATATGAGCAATCTGACCAAGCTTGAACTCTCAGAAAATAGAATAGGAGAAGAAGGAGTTAAAGCGTTGGCGGAATCACCCTATCTGAGCAACCTGACTTATCTTGACCTCTCAGATAATAGTATAGGAAAAGAGGGAGTCAAGGCGTTGGTTGATTCACCGTATCTCACCAACCTGACTGCGCTTCTCCTCGGTTGGAATGAGATAGGGGACGAGGGAGTCAAAGCGTTGGCGAATTCACCGAATATGAGCAAGCTAACGTATCTTAACCTTGAAGGCAGTAATATAGGAGATGGGGGAGCCAAGGCACTGGCCAATTCGCCTCATCTGACCAGGCTGACTGAGCTTAACCTCTCATACACGAGAATAGGAAAAGAAGGAATCAAGGCGCTGAATGAGTCACCGTATCTCACCAACCTGGAATAGGCATGCTGTGTGTCCTGTGGTGTAGCTCACCGCACATTATCGTGTTGTGCGAGAGCCATCCGTTGCTATGCTTCCTTCAGTGAACACACAGGGCTAGAACTCTCCTGACAGGGTGAATTCAGGCGTCGAGTCTTATGAGTACAAGTGATTAATTTTGTTGTTTTTTGATGATTGAACTCTGGCGAGATAGTTTGGTTATCACACAAGGTAACTTGAATATTGGTAGCATCACACAATACAATGCAAATCCTGTAAGTACAGAACATAAGGAGAGACGATGCGTGGATTTCAAGAGTTGTTTGGCGAGCTTCGCAGCCTCGTGAATCAAGAGCAGCCAGATGGCAAAGCGATATGGCGCATCCTGGAGGCGATGGCTGAGGAATCACCAGACCGATTCAAGGCGGAGGTCGTCGAGGGATACCTCCCTGCCTTCATCCCTCGCCTCTCCGGTCCGCTTCATGTGTGTGGGTCTTTGGAAGCGCTGGAGGACGCGTGTGCGATCCTCTCATTGCCTGTGTTTTCTCTCAGGCTTTATGGGCAGAAGCTCACACATAAAGAAGTCCAGGCTCTGGTTCAGTCGCCTCAGCTGAGTTATATTACAAGGCTTGACCTCGAAGGCACTCAGATAGAAGAGGGAGCCAAAGCGTTGGCGGAATCACCGAACCTGAGCAATCTGACTGAGCTTCACCTCCACGTGAATCAGATAAGAGACGAGGGAGCCAAAGCGTTGGCGAATTCACCTCATCTGAGCAACCTCACCTCGCTTCACCTCTCTGATAATGAGATAGGAGAAGAGGGAGCCAAGGCGTTGGCGAATTCACCTCATTTGAGTCACCTGACTACGCTTGAACTCCATAGTAACGAGATAGGAGAAGAGGGAGCCAAAGCGTTGGCCGCGTCACCGAACCTGAGCAACCTGACCACACTTGACCTCTCAAGTAATGAGATAAGAAACAAAGGAGCCAAAGCGCTGGCAGAGTCGCCACATTTGAGTCACCTGACCACGCTTGACCTCGACTCCAATGGTATAGGAGACGAAGGAGCCAAGGCGTTGGTAGAGTCACCCTATCTGAGGGGCCTGACTGAGCTTTATGTATAGTTGAACAGGTGTGCTGTGTGTCTTGTGGTACACCATACAACGCGTCATAGTACCAGTGAGAGCCTTCCCTTGTAGTTGTTAAAGATACAGGGAGATATGTGCGAGAACATACCTTCTCGTGGTAAGCAAGGAGAGAAGATGAGCGTATTTCAAGAGATGTTTGGCGACCTTCGCAGCTTGATGAACGAGAAAGAACTCAACGTCGATGCGATCTGGAGCATGTTGAAGGCGATGGCCAAAGAGCACCAGGCCCTGACCGTGCAAGAAGAAAGTTGATGAATTAAATGGAAAGAATCTCTTGTTGCTCGAGCCAATAAAGTTCTTCGAATTCGAGAGGACTCAAATAGCCCAGGGACGAGTGGATTCTCTTACGATTGTAGAAGGCCTCAATGTAGTCGATGAGCTCGGCTCGTGTCTCTCTTTTTGATGTGGATGTGCCTCGAGTCCACTCTTTCTCCACCTTGAGCGAGCCAAACCAGCTCTCCTTGGGCGCGTTGTCGTAGCACTTGCCCACATCTGAAAAGCTTGCCACCAACCCCAGGCCTACGAGCATCTGCTGGTACTCCTGACTTGTATACACGCTGCCCTGATTCGAGTGATGAATGCACCCTCGATACGACTGCCCCTGACGCCTTGCTTTGGCCATCTGCAGCGCATCGATTGGCCCTTGCACACTGGCATCCTCACGCACACTCCAGCCCAGTAAAAACCTGCTTTTGAGGTCGAGCACGCTCGAGATATAGAGCTTACCTTCGGCAGTCGCCAGTTCGCTCATGTCCGCCAGCCAGACCTGGTTGAGATGCTCCACTTCAAAGTTCATCTCGAGCTTGTTGCCCGCGGCTTCCACGCCGAGCGCCCGTCTTGATAAGTGACTCTTTTTCTTGAGCTTACTTGATTTGGCGACCAGGCCCATCTCGCTCATCAGACGACCGATCCTGGCCCTGGAGACCTGATAACCAAGCTTGCCGAGTTCGACCTTGAGCCGGGGTTGGCCATAGGTCTGCTTGGACTCCTGGAACAATCTCTCGATGTGCTCAGAAAGCTCCTGATCTTCCTTGTCGTGAGCAGTGAGCGCCGGACGCTTCACATACTTGTAGAATCCCGCCTTGGAGACCTCCAACACGCGGCACATCAGATGAATGGGAAACTCGTCGCGATGCGCCTGAATGAATGCAAATCTCAGGAATTTGCTTGCGCGAAGAAGGTCAGCGCCTTTTTTAGGATGTCGCGCTCCTGTTGAGCCTGGCGCAGTTCGCGCTTGAGGCGGGTGAGCTCAGCATCGCGCGGAGTTTGCTTGCCGCTGCCAGGGAAAGCGTGGTCACCAAGCTCTTGATACTGTGAGCGCCACTTATCCAGAGAGGACTTACCTACGCCCATATCCTTGGCAAATTGGGCCAGGCTCTTGTCAGTGGTGTAACTGGCCTCAACCACGTCTTTTTTGAACTGTGCTGTGTAGCGTTTTCGTGCCATATCAAACTCCTATCGATGAGGTAGACTTCGAGTGTAATCACCTTAATTCTCAAAGTCTACTCTAGTTTAGCACGATCATTTTACGCATATTAGAATGTGTGCACAGTCTACCTTCTCACGCAGCTCATCAACGCTCGCCGCCATCTGTTGACGCAGTTTGACTCGCTGAGTATCGTGCATGGTTATCACACAAGGTGTGCTTCATTTTCGGATCACAACGCCACGCAAATCCTGTAAGTACAGGAAAGAGCACAAGGAGAGCATATGAGTGGATTTCAGGAGCTGTTTGGTGACCTTCGCAGTCTCGTGAATCAAGAACAGCCCGATAGTGAAGCGATCTGGAATATCTTGAAGACGATGGCCGAGGAATCACCGGACCAGTTCAAGACGGAGGTTGCAGAGGGATACCTTCCTGGACTCATCGTCCGTCTCACTGAACCACTTCATCAGTGCAACTCTTTGGGCGAGCTGGAGGAGGTTTGTGAGATCCTCTCGTTGCCCGTGTTTTCTCTCAGGCTTTATAAGAAGATAGGAGACGAAGGAGCCAGGGATTTGGCCAGGTCGCCCCATTTGAGTAACCTCACCACGTTGGTTCTCCAAGTGAATGAGATCAAAAAAGGAGGAGTCAAGGCGCTGGCGAATTCACCGTATCTGAGCAACCTGATCTCGCTGGACCTTTCAGGCAATGAGATAGGAGAAGAGGGAGCCAAAGCGTTGGCTCAGACACCGCATCTGAGCAACCTGATGTATCTTCATCTCTCAGGTAATAAGTTAAGAGACGAGGGAGTCAGAGAGTTGGCGAACTCACCTCATCTGAGCAACCTGAAAGAGCTTAATCTCTCGGGTAATAAGTTAAGAGACGAAGGAGTCAAGGCATTGGCGGATTCACCGCATCTGAGGAACCTCACCTCGCTTTGCCTCAAGTACAATTATATAGGAGAAGAAGGAGCCAAAGCGTTGGTGAATTCACCGAATCTGAGCAATCTCACCTATCTTGACCTTTCACACAATGGGCTCAAAAAAGGAGGAGCCAAAGCGTTGGTAAATTCGCCTCATTTGAGTCACCTCACCACACTTATCCTCCAGGGGTGTTGGATAACAGGAAAGGGAGTCAAAGCGTTGGTGGAGTTACCACATCTGAGTCACCTCACTACACTTGATCTCTCCGAGAATCATACAATGAATGATGGTGCTAAAGTGTTGGCGAATTCACCTTATCTGAACAACCTGAAAGAGCTCAACCTCACACACAACAAGATCAAAGTAAGGGGAATTCAGGCGTTGGCGAAGTCGCCGAATTTGAGCAACCTGACCTCACTTGACCTCTCACACAATGAGATCAAAAAAGGGGGAGTGAAGGCGCTGGCCAAGTCAACTCATCTGAGCAACCTGAAAGAGCTTAACGTCTCATATAATAAGCTAGGGGATGAAGGAGTCAGGGGGCTGAAGGAGTCATCCCATCTGAGCAACCTGACATCTCTTAACCTCAGAAACAATAAGATAGGAGACGAGGGTGCCCACGCATTGGCGAAATCACCCTACCTGAGCAACCTCACAAAGCTTATCCTCGAAGATAATGAGATAGAGGACGAGGGCGTCAGAACGTTAGCAGCGTCGCCCTATCTGAGTAACCTGACATCTCTTAACCTCAAAAACAATAAGATAGAGGCGGAAGGATTCAAGGCCCTGATAGATGCACCTCACTTGAGCAACCTGACTGAGCTAGACCTCAGAGGTAATTATATAGGGGACGAGGGCGCTAAAACGTTGGCAGCGTCACCTTTTTTGAGCAACTTGACTGAGCTAGACCTCAGGCTTAATTTGATAGGAGAAGAGGGAGCCAAGGAGTTGAAGAAGTCACCGTATCTCACTAACCTGACCACGCTTTATGTATAATGCCATCAGTCTTCTGGTGCACGACACTGATTTCACAAGGATGAGCAATCATACATAACCTTGCATGTGTGCGTGCTTCTTATACGCTTGGACGTCGTGTTACGCCTATCCTATTGAAATAAATAATTAATTTATGTTTGATGGGTGCTGTAACTATCAACAAAGAAGATGGTAGATATTTCGATATCAAAATATTGAAATATCTACCATCTTCTTTTTGACGACATCACGTGCTAATTCTTGATCAGTGTGAGGACTTTGTTCCTTAATATGGGGTTGATGATCTGACAGGGGAGTGTGCTGTTAGGATCATCCGCAGGGACATACCTGATATTTTTGGCGGCCATATCGAGTAAGATGCAACTGTTCATGACCTCCTGAACAGTTGCATCAGGTGAAGAGAGGAGACCCAGGCGAGAGATGTCCAGGCCAGCGCTCTGGTGAAGCTCTTGGAGTGTATGGATAAGCTCGATGGGTGTATTGATACTGTGCTTTTTATGATGCGCTCCATCGATGGAGTCCGTGGGGATCTCTTGCCCTGGCTTATTGACGTTGACCAGGAGGAAACCGCCATCTTTTTGTTGATCCAACAGTATCCAGTCATACGCATCAAGCTTCTGTGTGGTGGTGTTCCATCTGAGCAGGACACCCTCGAAGGGACGCACCACGAGCTGTCGAAAGATCGAGGGGACCTCAAGGATATGACCTTCGGGTTGTGTTGATAGATTGATCAAAAACGAGATGGGGTGAGTTGTGTTCCAGGTATAGGTTGCGAGCTTTGAGAACTTCATATCACCCTGAATAACAACATGTATCTCTGAATCTTGAGGGGTGCAAAGCTCACCCTGTTTGACAGGACCTGGCTTGAGCTCACAGGAGAGATCGGCGTTTTTAAAGCAGGAGTCAAGGTGGCCTCTGTATGCGGAGCTCACGTTGCTGATGACCTGCCAGGAGTCCTGATTCTGTTGGTAGTGGAGCGTGCATCCTGTGCCATCGCTGGAGCCTCCTCTCATTGGCCTCCAGTCATGCGATACCATGGGAACCTTCATGCTCAGAGGGGCTGTAGTAGGCGTGTTGGTGTGTTGGTGGAGCGTGAGGAGGGCGTCCGGGAAAGGATGGTCCTTGAAGCTATCTTCAATATAGCTCGGGCTGGCGAGCTGGATGATGAGCACGATCGTCATCACGGCTGCGCTGATGGCTGCATGGACACGCACGCGGCGCTCCTTGATGGCATGCTTGATAGTCAGCGCTGATGTGATGACACCAGAGACAAGCAAGGCGACAAAGCCATACATGACATGCTCAAACTCGGTGTTGCTGAACTCCAGACCACGCTGCACCATGTTGATCAGCATGGCAGGTTCGGTCTTCTCCATGGCGTTGTATGTATCGTTCATGCTCATGTAGAAGTGGAGCTGAGCACATCCAAGCAAGGAGAGTAGCAGGAGCACTGTGACGCCCAGTCGGGAGGCTGTAACTCTTGCCATGTCAGGAGAGTTTTTATCTCTGGGGAGGGCGATGTGAGCGAGGAGCATCGGCACGCTGTATGTTGCAATGAGCATGGGCGCCGCGCTTATGCTGGAGTTGGGGAGCAGTGAGAACCGCGCAAAGATGACCGCCCCCACAGCGAGCATGGGAGAGATAACACCGAGCAGGGCCGTGAGCCAGGTCCACTGATGTGGTTTGGGGGTGCTGACGAGCGTGGTCACGCTGAGCATGAACGCCGAGAAGAGTGGCAGGAAGGTCAAGCCAAAGGCTGCAAAGAACTTGATGTTTTGAAGGTTTGCTATCCATGCTGCCACGATCTTCATACGCAACATGGGGTTGGCTTTTGAGAGGATGGCAAACATGTCAGGGACCGCTGTGATCTGTGCCAGGGTGCCCACGATAAGGATGAGCAGAGGAATAATGGACCACAACAGCCAGGGCACATGTTTGCGCTTCCAAGTCATGCCCGCGAGGATGAGCGTGGTGAGAAGTGAGAGAACGTGAAGGGTAGAGATGACATACATCAATGTGCCACCTCTACGAATCATTTCGACATACATGTTCATAAATTAATTGCACCTTGAATTGGGTTATTTTATGTTGAAAAACAACGCTTTATGTTATATTTTTGATGTATTGAAAAAGGGGCAATCAGGCGACCGTAATGAATTATCACGGTCGCTTGACTCCCCCTTTGTCAGCAGCGATGCTGGTCCTGAATACAGGTTCAGAAGTTGACCACGCTCACAGCCGAGCTTGAGCTTGAAGCCTGACTGTTATGACCAAGCTGTCCGTGGCTGTTTGAGCCAAAGCACTGCACGTCTCCCGAGCTCATTGCCATGCATGTGTGCTCGTAACCTCCCGAGACCTGATCGATGCTCCCGGAGACCCCAGAGATGACACTCTTTGAGAAGTTGTAGCCAGCTCCCCAGCACGCCAGGTTACCGTTGTTGTACAGGGCGCACGACTGACTTTGGCCGGCTGTGATGGCAGCGATCGAGCTGTTGATACCGCTCACTGTGATCGGCGTCGTACTGCTCACATTGCTGTTATCCCCAAGCTGATTACTGCTGTTGTTCCCCCAGCATCTGACCTGTGAAGATCCTGTCAGCGCGCAGCCGTGACCTTCTCCGAGGGCGAGTGCCGTCACGCCGCTGAGGTTTGAGATAAGGTGCGCATCGCGAGAGTAAGCGAGACTACCTGTAAACCCGAGCTGCCCCTCATTGTTTGCTCCCCAACACTCTACCTGACGTGATGAGCCATACACCACGCATGTGTGCGCTCCCCCCGCCTCGATGTTCACGATACCAGGGCTTAACCCCTGGACTTCGTTGGAGAAAGCATTTGTGGTAGCACCCTGTCCAAGCTGACCATAAGTATCATTGCCCCAACACAACACGCTCTGTGCAGCGTCAAGCACACAGTTATGCCCACCTCCCACAGCAAGCTTGGTGATGTCAAAGCCCGCCATAATGATGCTCTGAGGCGTGTCACCGTAGCCTGCACCCCAACACACGACCTCGCCGTCATCCTTGAGCGCGCAGGCATGATAGACACCCGCGCCAAGCTGTCGCACGCCACTTGAGAGGCCCATGACATCGACCGCTGCACGTTCTTCGCCACCCGTGCTTCCGTTTCCGAGCTGTCCACTGCTGTTGTCCCCCCAGCACTTCACGCCGCCATTTCCTGTCAAGGCACATGAGAAGAGACCACCACCGGCGACCACCACGTTGTCATTGCGACACCCTGTCGCGTCAAGTGAGCAGTCCACCTCACAACTCGCGCCTTCCTGCCGGCGAGGGCAGGTCACGCCATTGAGTTGGGGATCTCCATCGCACTCCTCGCCATCATTCATCTGTACGACACCATCACCACAATAACCTGTCAAATCGCCAGGCACGAGTTTGCAGTCACGACACGTCTGGCAGCTCATGTCACCATAATCACACGGTTGATCTGGCTCATCGCACTCCTCGCCATCATTCATCTGTACGACACCATCACCACAATACCCTGTTAAATCACCAGTCACGCGCTTACAGTCACGACAGGTTTGACAGCTCTCCTCGCCATAATCACACGGCTGATCCGGTTCATCACACACCTCACCGGCATTCACCTGAACCATTCCATCACCACAGTAACCTGTCACCTGACCTTCAACCCACTTGCACGCGCGACACGTGAGACAGCTCTCCTCACCATAGAAGCAGAGGCGTTCGGCCTCGTCACACTCCTCCCCATCTTCCTGCTGTGTTTCGCCATCTCCACAAAAGCTTGAGCCATCCGTCTGAATCCACTCACAGTTGTTCGTACACACCATGCAGGTTCGCTCCCCACCTGGGCATCCCGTGGAGCCATCAGGCTCACACGGTTCATCACCATCGACGACGCTGTTTCCACATACACCGTCAATGTTGGTGAGCGCGACCTTGAAGGGGCCAATGCCGTTAAACGCTTCATCTTCGCTGTTTGCAGGTCCAAAGGTGACATTGAACATGGTGTCACCATCTTTTTTCATGTCATCCGTGCCCGTCACGATGACCTGTTGAGGCACGTTCCACGTGAGCGTGTCGAATGCAAGTGAGCTCGTTTCAAGGCTCGCTTCCTCCATATCGCTCACAGCCACAGGAACAAGAACCTCGCCTTGTGGCTGTCGTGAGAGCTGCACGGAGATCGCTGCGCTCCCTCCCTGCTCCGTGACAATCGCCTCACCCATCACCAGCGTGATGAGTGTGGGTGGCACATCATTGTCAATCGTGGTGAGCTTGTAATCCTGGATCTCGACCTTATGAAAGGTCTCATCCTCGCTCTCAAGCGCAAAGGAGATAAACCAGGTGGTGTCACCGCTTGCCACGTCGTCATCGCCAGGCTCAATGGCGATTTCCTGAGAGGTGTTCCAGTCTTCGGGCGTGAACTCGAGTGTGGTGGGTGAGAGCGTGCCGGCTGACTCGTCGGATGAGCCGAGCACGATTGTGACGGGCGCTGTGGGTTTGCGCTTGAGCGTGACGGAGATACTTATGGGAGCGCCTCCCTCAAGTAACGGACCAGAGGGTTGTCCCACGTCAAGTTCATCACTCATGAAGACAAACATCATCTCCTCATCTTTGATGATGATCGTCTCGTCTTTTGGTGGTACGTAGCTGTCGCTGCATGAGAGCGCAGTGATACAAATCATGAGCGACAATGATGCCCTCAAGTGCTTGATAGTATTCATTTTATTTGACCTTGTATTAAAACGTTATGAAGAGTTGCGTCTATGTGTGTTCAGCCAGAAGGAGCGCGCCCTCTTGAGGGCGCGCTCCTTCTTTATGACGCTCTAGAATGAGGACTCATCAGCGTCGTCGCTGCGGCTCTCCATCGGGTCAGTCGTCGTGGCAGGTGTAATCGCGCGAGCAGGAGCTGTCGCTGGTGTCACGCGGGTTGTGGTCACGGGTGCTACTGAAGGCTCAGTGGCTGGCTCAAGTGGGGTAAGGTCACCAAAGCGATAGGATGCCGAGAGCATCACAAACAGGGGACCGTCGCCGCCGATAAAGTCGGGGCCCTGCGTCAGGAATGAGGGGTTGAGCGTGCCGTCGAGGGTGAAGTTCTTGTGCGCAAGCCCCACGCCTGCGTTCCACTGGAAGCCCGTGAAGTTGGCGCTCATCTTGTCAGTGCCATCGTCCGTGAGCTGGGAGTTAAGCGCGATGGCGTGGTTGTATTCCATACCTGCACGCACGCGTAGCCATGGCTTGAGGAGGACCTCCATGGCCACGTTTGCGCCAGGCAACAGGAGCATCTTTGTAGAGTTCGAGTCGTTGTCCTCGGACTTGTCAGGATCAACATTCTGCGAGGTGAATCCGAGCGTGGCATAGCCTGCGATGTGAGCACGCTCGGCGAGCGTGATGGAGGGTCCTGCGCCGAGCACCACATCGAGCTGACTGGCCGAGCTGTCGATCGTCTCGTCGCCAGAGAGCTCATCACTCCCCTGATGGATATAACCTGCGCGACCGAGCACGCCGAGACGCACGGAGTCATCCATGGGGAAGTAGGCACGTGACGTGAGCGCGGCGCGAATTTGATTGCCACCCGAGGTGCGCTCATCACCCGTGGTGTTCTTGGCGTTGATGAAGCCAAGGTGAAGCGCAAGATCGATGTCCTCTAACCCATAACCCACCACGAGGTTAGCAAACCTGGAGGATGCCCTGGTGTCATCTCCCATGGCGGGTGTGGTGGAGTTGATGCCTGTGCCAAGGCTCAGGCGCACGCCGAGATCGCCAAAGCCAAGCAGGACATCGGCTGCGGTGAAGGGCTCGGTCGCCATGGGGTAGCCTGGCAAGCTTGGGACAGTGAGCGCTTCAAGCGCGTTGAGTTCGTTGAGACGCGAGATCGAGGAGGCGTCAAAGACATTGCCACGATGCAGCGCCACGCCCCAGGTCAGAGTCTCATCTCCCATAAGGAACAGCCCATTGCCCTGTGTGGCATCGGCACCAAAATCAAAGCTCAGACGGTCAGTGTAGCGTGTGGTGAGGTGAGGATAGGTAAACACATCATCGGCGTCTTCGATGAGGCGGTTGCCCTGAAGAGATGTGCTACGGTCTGCCCACGCGGTGGATGGCAGTGCGATGATTCCGGTGAGCGTAAGCAGGGCGATGAAGTAGGTTGGGGACATGCGAACTGTGGACATGGTAAAATCCTTTGGGTTAAAAATGCCAAAATCAGGAGCTGTTTGATAGAAATCAAACAGCTCCTAAAGACTTGAAAAGAAAAAGGATTACGTGTGGTGAAGTGTGAATACACCTCGCCACGCGCAATCCTCCTGTTGATCCATTTAACCTACTACGCCGAGTAACCTACTGTAGTGATCCTCGAAGATCAAGCCACGCGAGCATGAATTTAAAGGTGAATTTGATCGTCATGCAGGGAAAACAAAGGGGCGACGGCTGCTTAAGCAGCCGTCGCCCCTTTGTTTTCCCTGCATGAACATATGTTTAGCTCAACCCTACCTGCTCTGCTTCTTCTTCAACATACTCTTATGGAAGGGTTACGCTCACGAGAGCAAAGTCTTTTTTGCCATATCGAGGTAGCTGCTCATCAAGGACCACATTGTCAACGTCATCTGGGCGGTACACCATGTCGATAAAGATCCGATCTCCCGAGACCGAGAGCTCATCAAAGCGCCCATCAAGCACATCTTGAAGCAGCGTGTGCGTGACCAGCACACCCTCATCATCAAACTGGAGGAGGAGGGGCTGAATCACAGCACCAACCGTTGTGGTGAATGTGGCATCTTGCTCCACGACCTGCGTTTCAGCAAAGATACTGCATCCAAAGACAGCGCCGCCCTTGTAGGGTTCCAGTTCGGCTCCCATGACGTCTTCCTCACTTTTGATGTGTCGTACCCAAAGGAACAGCCCATCTGGTGATAGCTTCGCCAGAAAAATATCCTGAGAGTTCGTCGCCGTGAGCTGCATATCATCAAACTGTACGGTGTCTTCAAATGTACCCACGATGAAGGCTCCATTGCTCGAATCATGAGCGGCACCCTTGGCGATATCGTTACCAGCGCCACCCCATGTCTTGTGCCAGAGATACTCACCCTGTGCGCTCCATCGGCTCGTCCATGCGTCAAACTGCCCCTTGCTAGAGAGCTTTCGCGCCTCCATGTCACCCCCCTCAAGAACGGGCTCACCACGAAAATCACCGCCAAACATGATGTCGTCATTTTCAAGCACTGCAATGGACTTGGCGCGCTCCGTCCTTGCACCTGCTAGCCGTCGAGCCCAGAGCAGTTCCCCAAGAGGATCAAGCTTGAAGAGATAAGCGTCCTGATCGCCAGCAGCGGTGAAGCTCAACGGGCTTGTAAGGTGTACAGAGCTCAGGCTCAGGTCACTGTTACTCCCCACACCGAGCACGATGTTATCCTGACTGTCGATGGACACCTCGTTGCCTCCATCCGACTGTGTGCCACCAAATTTTTTGGCCCATAACACACGCTTATCACGGTCCATCGACAGGACGACGGCGTCAAGCCCTCCATGGGAGGTGAGGGTGGTGTCCTGAAAGTCCACCGTGCCTTCAAAGTAACCACTCAGGATGAGTCGATCTTGTGAGTCGCACACCGCGTCAAAGATATTGTCCTCCCCTGTACCTCCAAACTGCTCCACCCATTGCAACGTGCCGTTGATGTCATAAAGCGCCACAAAGATATCCGCCTTACCTCGACTTGTGAGCGTAACGTCACCTATCGTGATAGCGCCCTCAAACTTGCCGCTGGTGTAGACGTTACCCTGGCTATCGCTGGCCACGGCGTCAATCTCATCCTCGTTGCCAGTGCCTCCTCCCGTGTGTACCCATTCTATCGTGGTTGATGGAGGTGAGGATGTATTCATGTCCTCGCTTCCATCAAAGGCAAGGTCCACGTCGCTGTCCTGTGCAGTGTCCAGATCCATGACACTGTATAAATCCATGGATGTCTGATTCGACATCATATCTTGAGCATCATCCTGGTCAGGTGAGCTTACCTCACATCCAGCGCTTAAAAATCCACAGAGCAAAAGAGAAAGAGTCTTACCTGGTTTCATGACGGGTCCTTTCGTGAAGACATATGAAGTGAGCTCAATGAGACATAAGAAAATACCATATAACATCAAGACCTTAAGCATATCTTAAGAGCTGATTTTAAAACCATCCCGTCGGATGATTGTGAGGGACTTGCAATCTCAGCGTCGACAAGCCACTTGTGGTGACGCTGTCACAACTTCGGGCTTGTCTCCTTGAGCTTGCAAGCCCCTCACTTCTCCTCCTCGGTCCTGGTTTTGAAACCAGCTCTAAGAGGATGTTAACATTCTCTTAAAACGCGCGACATGCTTTTGAATGGAACCTGTTTAATATATAAGTGATTGATTTTAAATAGTAATACTCCTTGCATGTGTGCCAATAGCAAGAGGTTACGTTTATAGCCAGGTCTCCCGACATCGTGAGAAATAATCAATCAAAGGTGTGCCTTTGCGACCGATTAAACGCTCAAGAGTTGGGTCCACAGTAGCTGCTGAACCTCGTCGTAAATCGGTGTGCAAGACGGTCTGTACCATCGCTTGCGCAAGACTCATGCCCTGGCGTTGCAGCCGAAGAAGGTAAGACACAGGGTTGATGGGACGATAGCTGACATCCTCCTGAATGACCTCGCTTAACATCTGCACGGCTTCCTGAAATGTGACCGATTCGGGTCCAGTCAGTGTGTATGCCTTGCCCTGATGAGGTCCAGGGTCAACGAGGATCTTTGCACACACCTCACCCATGTCCTGTACATCAAGAAAGGCAACGCGCGCGGATGCAGCAGGCAGAGACACACGTCGATCTGAGCGCAGCTCTTCACGGTAGGCGTCCTGAAAATTCTGGGCAAAAAATCCAGGCCTCAACATGGTGCTCTGACAGGGGAGTGTCTTCAGGTGTGCCTCGATCCTTGCGTGCGGTATAAAGGGCATGTTGTCAGCGCCCATCACAGAGATAAAGATGATATGTGTGACGCCAAGCTCACAGGCACGCGTGCAAAATGCATTGAGGGTATGTTCCACCTTTGAAATCGCTGGCGGTCGTAGCAACACCACGCTGCTACATCCCTCAAGCGCTTCGTCCCAGGTCTTCGGGTCTTCAAAGTCAAGCGCACACACGCCGTTTTCGGAGTGACCATCACGGTAAAACTCTTCTGGTAACGAGGCCCGCTCTGGATTGCGGCAGGCTGCTCGTGTAACACGTTCTGTACGTGTCAGCGCCCGTACAACCTCTCGCCCGACATTGCCCGTCGAGCCTGTAATGAGTATGTGTTGTGCCATGCATCTCCTCGTTATGCTGATGTGATACGCTCGGAGTATACGCACAAATTTGTATAAAAGAAGACGAGAGCGCGGGAGGTGGGGGCCAAAAATCGAAGATTTTTGGCCCCCACCTCCCGCGCTCTCGTCTGAAGTTCAAAATGAACTTCAGTCAGGTATTTTGAGTCATCTCCTTCATCAGAGTGGCGTCCTGCTCCACGGCAGCGCGCATGCACTCAAGTAAGATGGCAGCATGGTCCTCGGAGTAGTCACCGCCATCAAGGAGCAATGCGCCGCGTCGTTCCACCTCCTGTGAGAGTGCCTGGGCAAAGCGGTCATGGTGAGCTGCGCCAATGCCAGACATCGCGGCGAGGTCGTGGATGGCGTCGCCTTGCTGAATGATAAGACCTTCCTCGAGAGAGGCGCGGTTCTCGTTCATGTAATGCAGGAGCGCTCTCTCGGCCTTCTTCTTTGGCATCACCAACCAGACCACACCCACCGTGGTCAATACGCCCGCAGAGGTGGTCAGGCCCATCGTGGTTGTGGAGAAAAACCCACTGCCATCCTGAGCCATCGCGGTGGAGAGCGGCGCTGCGGTCATACACATGGTCAGGCTCAAGGTCAGTGTGGCAATCGGTCGTGTGAACATCGTTCTTTTCATGAAAATCTCTCGTCATAAGGATCAAAAGCGTTCAGCGCTGCTCCCTCAGGTTTCACGTCACTGTGCATCACCTGGTCAGGTACGAGGGCCTGCTCTGAACAGGTACGCCAGGGTTCTCGACGACCAGGCGAGAGATGTTGTGTGGGGCATTCAGGTAAACCCCAAAAAAGTATGGGCGAGCGCTTTTAAAAAGCGCTCGCCCATACTTTTTTGGGGTTTACCTGAATGCGTTTTATTGGCGCCCAAAGACCTGGGTCCAGTAAGCGCCCGATTTGCCGATACCGATGACGTTGGCATTGGCCTTCATGATGTTTTTGCAGTGGCCCTCGGAGGTCATCCAGAGGGTCATCGCCACCATTGTATTGGTCGCTCCAGCGGCGATGTTTTCACCCATGGGAGTGCCCATGAAGTCTGTACGCCGCGCACGCTCCGAGAAGCTTGAGCCATCACTACCCGTGTGGGAGATATCCTTGGTGGTGTCCATATCAAGGCTGTGGCAGCGTGCCGCCTTGCGTAGCTCGGGGTCCATGGTGAGCGGAGGCACGGGAGGCATCTCTGTACTGCCGCAGGTTGCTCCCGCAGTGCGCTCCTCATTGACGAGACGGAGGATCTCTTCTTCTGTGGCAGCGTCGCGCTCATCCCAGTTCTCAATACTTCCAATATTACAGGCAGATGAGGATGAGCCACCGCCCATGTCACCCTGTGTGTTCATGTCAGCTCCATTCATGCTGGCCATATCCTGAACAACTTCCTCCTGCGAGCCCATATCATCCGTGACAGGTCCTGTCGTGGTCATGTCTGCAGTGGTGTCAGATGAGCTGTCAGAGTCCGTTGTGCTCATGTCCTCGGAAGAGCTGGTTGGCTCGTCTGTCTCCGAAGCTCCCGAACATGCCACAAGACCGAGGCTTAAGCCGAGGCAGAGAGCGAGTATGCGTGTGCGTGATGACTGCGTAGTATGAACATGCATGGTGTGGTCCTTCCTGATGTGTGCGATGAACCATCCTCTTCAGGATGATAGCGTGGACGTTTACGATAGGCATTGTTCTGAAAAATAAAAAGTAGAATGTTTTTCATGGGCATAGAACCGAACTGTTTTATTCCATGCGGTCACCTATTTTCACAAAGAGATCTTGCTGCATCACTGGAGGGGAGAATCTTTGGCACATGGTTACCTGATGTGGATTTACCCACAGTACGTTTTATTCGTTATCGTTTTTTATATGTTTATTCATTCACTTAGAGATTTTGATTATGTCAGTTATAGCAGATGCAAAAGCAGGTTTACATTCAATCAAGACAGATCCATCCAAGGAGGACGTCCTTGAGAAGCTGGCCCAGGCAGGCTATCTGACCAAGGGAGCCCTTTATATTGTGATTGGGTTCCTGACCGTACGTGCCGCGATAGGTTTTGGCGGTGAGATTGCGGGTTCAAAGGATGCTATCAAGTTTATTGCGGGTCAGCCCATGGGTCGTATCTTGCTAATTTTAATGGCATTTGGCCTGTTTAGCTACGGCGCGTGGCGCTACGCCAAGGCCTATCTCGCCAGGGTCAAGAACAAGAGCTCCAAGGACAAGGTTAAGAGCGTGATGAAGAAGGTAGGTTTCGCCATCAGCGCAACCTCGTACACTTCACTGGGGGTGTTTGTGGTGCTGTTACTTTCCGGCAGCTCCTCGGGAGGTTCTGGCGGAGGATCTTCCGTCACAGGATTCTTGAACGATGCCATGTCCACGGCATGGGGACCGATCCTCATGGGTTTGATTGGCTTTGGTGTGTTGATCGCCGCTCTCATGCAGTTCAAACATGCGTTTAAACCAGAACTAAAAGAACAGATTGATACGACCGAGCTTGATGCAAAGACACAACGTGTGGTGACCTACTTCTACCAGGCAGGCTCACTTGCTCGTGGCGTCATCTTTGGTCTGATCTCCTATTATCTGATGCACTCGGCTTACCAGGCCACGGGTACATCCGTGGATAGCTCCAAGGACGCATTGCGTCAGATCTTCTCAATGTCTTATGGTAGCACCTTGCTTGCCATTGTCGCCTCTGGGCTGTTTGTGTACGGCGTGGCGTGCATGGTAAAAGGCCGATACCGCAGCGTATCCGCGCTTGATCTCAGGTAATATCCTGGACATTCACATCCTGTGAATACGACAAAAGCGGGGCGTAATATTTCGATATCGAAATATTCAAATATCACGCCCCGCTTTTGTCATGTACAAGGAACACTCCGCATATCATGTCATTTTAATATGAGATAAAAAGACTTTGATATCGGTCATGTGTGAACATAATAGACGCCGTGTTTTACGACAGGTCGTCGATATCATGTTCTGGTAGTCAATTATATCCATGTGTTCATAAGGATTTACATGTCTCTCTTCAATACAAAAAACATAGCAATTTTAATAACTTGCGTTGCATTCTTGGCGAGTTGTTCATCGACCAAGACAACCGCAGGAGAGCAACCGACAGAGGAGGTTGTTGAGGCTTCTGTGGAAGCGCCATCCTCTCAACCTGCTTCTGATATCCCCGAGTCACAACCTGGCGCAGCAGTGGAAAAAACCGCGCTCCCATCATCACAATGGATTGCAGAGCGTGTGAAGTCATCACAGGAGAGGCTTTCTGCAACCAGGGCAGGGCAGACCATCTGGAAGGCCATCGAGGCACATGGTGGACTTGAGCAATGGTACAGCCGTGGTCCTCTGAAGTTCAGGTTTACATACACACCTGTTGATCCCGAGAAGACCGTGCGCGATAGCGTCCAGGTCATTGATACGTGGTCTGCGCGCGCACGTCACTCGATGCCAGGGAATGAGGCTGCTCAATTTGGTTGGGATGGTTCACAGGCGTGGTCAACGCAGGACGAGGCGATCAACGTGAACGTCAGGTTCTGGTCACTCACGCCCTTTTATTTTGTGGGTGTTCCGTTTGTGATGGCTGATGAAGGGATTAACCTTGAGGAAGCGGGTGAGATTGAGTTTGAGGGTCGCACCTATGATCTCGTCAAGGCGACCTTTGCTCAGGGGACAGGAGATGCTCCTGATGACTTTTATGTGGTGTATGTGGACAGAGAAACAGGTCGCGTTGGCGGTGTACGCTACATTGTCTCCTATCCTGGATTTTTCCCTGATGGTGGTCATTCACCCGAGAAGTTCATGGCTTATGATGGAGAGCAGCGCGTTGATGGCGTGCTCTTCCCACAAACATTCCGCACCTTCATGTGGGATGCCGACAAGAACACCACGCTTGACCTCGCGACAAACTCATCGATGACGGATGTTGCCTTTGATGCAACCCTGACAGATTCCTACTTCTCTGTCCCAGAAGGTGCGAGCATCGTGGACAAGATGTAGTGTAGTCCAGATTACATAGTTTGATTTTATAGATTAAAAGGTTAGAAATAATTTTATTATTTCTAACCTTTTTGCGTTTAAGTTGTTGATTAACCAACATACAGAAGAACTCCATGGTGGAGTCTTTATGCGTCGGTCAACCTGTTATAAGGATTTATGCATGAATACACACCCCCTCTCATTCAGGACCTCCATTGCACTGGCCAGTACCCTTGTGATGCTTCTGAGCGCATCAAGTTGCCCGAAGCAGCAGGTGAAGAAACATACAGACGCATGGGTTGCAAACGAGGCAAGTAGTGTGACGTTCATGCAGTTCGAGGGTAATGGTGAGACCGTGATGGCACAGGAGATTTATAGCTCAAATGGGTTTCTGGATGGGATCAAGTTTGAGATGCACATGACATGCACACCTCAGGAGGAGAGTCTTACGCAGGAAGGTGAGTACACCGTGACGTGTAAGGACCTCAAACTCGTCAGATCCACGCATGGTGTCAGCGCAATGGTCGAGCTACTTCAGGTCACGGCACACCTTCTTGGTGGTACATCTGGTGATTCCAACGCCACGATGACCATGCAGGTCAAGGTCAAGGGAGATGCCATGGAAGTGAGCACGACCAACAAGAAAGGACGTGTACGCACCACGGAGTTTACACGCGTGAGCGCCTCCAAGGTCAAGCCCTTCCTGAAGCGTTTTCGTGAGGATACAGTGGAGGTCAGAGAACCCGTGGTCAACCAGAGGGAGCGTGACCTTCCATAATTAAATTTTAAACACATGAACACAAATAATGCGATAATTTGAGCCAATATGTTTCAACATATTGACTCAAATTATCGCATTATTTCGGTCTCCCTCTGAAGAACCTAGCCCACACGCTCATGAGGATGATGTGTATATTGGCAATCCTGACAGAGGTGAATCAGGACCTCATGAGGTTCGAGTCCAAAGTGTTCCTCGATGTAGAGGAGCACAACGTTCATCATCTGGACGCGTTTACGAGCGCCACCAAGAAGCTCGTAGCGTGCGACAAGATCGCGCATCTCCACGGTGAGGTCCTGCACAGGATGGCTCTGGTGCTGATGGTCACGCAGGTAGTGCTCCATACTACGGTCATGGATGCTGAAGGTATAAAACATACGCCGATGACGGATGACGTGATGCTGGACAAGTTCAACAGGTCGTGGGTTGTGTGGCAATACGATGGACATTAAAGTCTCCTTTGAGGTGGTACAAATCAGCAACTCTTTCCCCTCAAATTTACCACATGTCCACGCACGAACCAGCGTTTTGTAACTCGTGATACGATCACTTTATGGGTTTGTATTGGACCTCATCTGGTGCGACGCTCTGGATTTCACAGCTACTCCAGCGCCTTTTGAATCTTGTCATAAAACTCAGTGTCAGGCTCCTGCACGATTTGAAGGGCGCGATGATAGTCCCTGTGCCACTTGATCGGCAGCATGAGGATGAACGGAGTGGCCACAAAGGCAAGCAGCGCTGAAGGGAGAAGGAGCATGAGTCCTGTACTAAACTCCTCGGTGAGCAATGAGTATAATACAGCGACCCAGAGGGCGATGCAGCTCACGCCTCCCAGCACGCAGTAGATCACCTTCAGGCCATATTGTGCCATGTATTCAGGCACATACACGATCTCATCTTGCGCATACTCTGCCGATACAGCGCTCAGCTCCCTCTTGTGGACACGCTCCACGCCGTCGTCATACTTCTTGAACTGGCTTGATCCAACGATCGATTGTCATGATGCCTCCTTCATGCAAGGCCCGCTCTGGCAGGCTCGTGGGCGTCAGTGAATGACTCAACATGAATCAAGTTAGATACAAGAACACTTCTATTCCATGTCAAAATTCGAACAAAATCGTTCGTTTTAAACAAATGTTTTGGGTTATATTCTGGTGATCACCATCAGATTTTCGTTTTTCTACACAAGCACTTCAACCGCTGTAAGAGCAAAGCAAATTAGTGAACATCCTCTGATCTCGATAGGGTTTGACGACATGAATCATCCAGTATGTCAAACCTACCACGCCAAATGAGGAAAGGATGATGCCTGCACCTCCCAAAAACATCCCAGCAAACCCTTCAAGCAACAACATCAGGACCCATAAGGCCTTGATCAAGATGCTTATATCCTGATGTCTGCCCACATGAAGAAGCCATCCCAGGTTGATGAGCAAGCGGGTTGTGTATACACCAAGAATAAGCACCATACCTGAATCTTTGTCACCGCTACAAAAAGCAAACATGCCCACCAGAGGTATACATGTCAACACGCCAGAAATAATAACTTTTTTCTTCAAAATTAACCCATTTTTGATGATTGTATAACCTATTTTTGAATATACCTCTTAATAGGATACTATGTCTATAATGAATCCCCGCGTGAGTATCAGATGAAGGAGGAGGATAAAGATTCTTGACGTGTTCAATACAGGGGCATGTTGATAGTCCTACGCTATACATATAGGAGCTTACGTCCCGAATAAAATCTTCTCGCTTCGCAACACTCGACACCCCGCCCAGAACATGAGCGCGGCGGTGGCGAGCGTTGCAAGCGAACTCACCAGAAGTTCAGGGAGCCCAATACCGTTCCCCTTGGCAACCTCCATGAGCGCATATTGATATCCTGTTACAGGCAACCAGGGGAGCAGCCATTTGGCGATGTCGAATGTGTCGAGCAGCGTCGGTACGAAGGCTATGCTTGTCAAGAAGCTCATGTACATTTGGGCTTCCTTTAGAGACTTGGTAAGCAGGGCGACGAACGATAGCATCGACGCCGACATTGCTACTAGCGGTACACCCAGGAAGAAACCAAAAAGTACGAATGTTGGACCAAGATCGATGGTGAAGCCGATCTCCTCCCATGGAACAAGGCTGTAAACTACAGCAAATGAAACAAGAGAGATGAACAGGCATGATAACGAGAATGAGGCGATGGCCGTGACCTTCGCCAGCAGGATCTCGGCCGTGGTCATGGGATGTGTCAGAAGGAGTGTGAGTGACTTGCGCTCACGCTCACCAACCGTCAGGTCAGTCACCACGCTGGCCGAACTAGCGAAGAGTGTGAGCAAGAGTATCATCACCATGGTCCTCAGGACGAATCCTCCTTTGGACCTCGGTGTGGCGCTCGATTCTTTTTGAATATCCAATGGCGAGATCACCGTAGGGTCGATCCCTCGGGCGATCAGTCGGAGTCTGCCTTGTTGTTGAGAATAGTAATTCAGGACAGCATCCAATCTGTACAGTTTGCTTCTGATCGCATCGTTTGACTGATCGCCAGCGACTGTCACCATCGCCTGCTCTCCCCGGGCCATTTTCTCCACAAACTTTGGGTCCAGGCGCAGCGTGATCTCTGCCACTTTCTCCGGGTCATGGCTGTTCTTGATATTTCGCTGTTCAAGGTAAGACACAAGATCAGGGGCGCGCTCCGGCGATTCGATCGTCAGGTACAGTGTCTCTCTTGGTGAGCTTACATCCGAGACGATCTGGATCAGTGGAAGTGCCGTCAGCACCGGGAGCAGAAGAAAAATGAAAAAACTTCCAAAGATCGTTCGTCGATCGCGACTCATGTCGCGCATTTCTTTCCTGTACAGGACTCTGAACTGAGATGTCATGGTTTCACCTCTTCACGCTCTTGAACTAACGTCAAAAATGCCTCCTCCAGAGAATTCTGCTCTGTCATCTCGCATAATTCTTTGGGTGATCCTCTGCCCACGATATCCCCACTGGCCAGGACCAAGGTGTGGTCACACAGCTCTGAAACTTCGTGCATCACGTGGCTCAGAAACAGGATGCAGTGACCCTCCTGGCTTAATCGACGAAGCAACTTTCGCAATGTTCGAGTGCTCTTGACATCGAGCCCTCGCGTTGGTTCATCAAGTACGATGTTTTGTGGTCGATGCACGATAGCTTGTCCCAATACCGTCTTCATGCGTTGTCCCTGTGAGAACCCCTTACAACGGCGGTCCGCGATGTCTTGCATATCGAGTAAGCTGATAATCTCTTTTGTGTTTGCACAAGCCTCCTGTGGGGATAGGCCACTCATCTGACCGAAAAACTCGATGTACTCTCGGGCGGTGAGCCGTTCGTAGAGACCGCTGCTATCTGGCATCAGTCCGAGGCGCTTGCGCCCTTCATGGAGGTTCTCGCTCATCGAGAGACCATCGACCAGGACCTTGCCGTGATCGGGGACCATGAGCCCGAGAATGATGCGTAGGCACGTGGTCTTTCCAGCTCCGTTTGGCCCGAGGAGGCCTGTAATCTGGCCATCCTGTGCCTGAAAGCTGCATCCGTTCAGGGCTTGCACATCGCGAAACCTCTTCTTGAGTTCATAAACTTCGATCATGGCGTACCTGGAGTGGGAAGGGAGGTGGCATTCGAATTCAGGAGGAATCGGTAGCGTCGCTCTGTGGATAAGCATTCGGTCTGGAGCTTCGAACCGTCTGGTTCATCCAAAAACTCTGCCAGAATTCTTCCTGCGCAAGTTTGGTATGCCACTCCATGATTGGCTGTTTTGGCGACAAGGTGCGTCGCGTTCTTCATCTCTTTCATCCCAAGTTCGGCCCAGGATGGTGGCGTTGCTGGATCAATCTCCCCGGAGAGCAAGAGCGTCGGGATGTCATGATCAGGCGCCTGATAGAACGATTCTGGCACAGGGCGAACCTTCCAGATTGGGCAGACCGCATCAAGTGTCTCGATCAGCAGCGCTCCTGACTTCGACTGCTTGTAGCGCTCTCTGGAAGCTGTCGTGAGCCTTGGCCAGTCCTCGGCGCAGACAACCGCGAAGTACATTCCTGTGGCCAGCGACATGGACGTAAATTGCGTACTTATCATGGTTGCGATCATAGCAAAGTCGCCTTGATTCGCCTTGTGGATGGCCAGTGGGATCATGGAGCGCGCGATGTTCGTGTACAGTGCCGAGCGCACCACGCTGTCGACTTTTCCCTCAGTGACGACGAATGTCACATCCTCACCATGGACCGGATGGCGAATGGTCGTGCTCACAGGCTCCTTACGAAGTTTCTCAAGGAGTGTCTCGAGCTCCTGACCGAACTCGGGGAATACATTCTGACATTTGGTATCCTCGGCACATTCTTTGACCAACTCCTCCAGCGCTATTTGACTTGCGAGCCCTATGGCCACAAGGCTTTGCTGTCGTGGCACAACCCCATCGAGCACCATGGTGCGAACGTGTTCGGGGAATTGGCGTGTATACTCCTGAGCGATACGGGTGCCATATGAGGAACCGTAGAGATGAAGAGCACTGTATCCCGTGGCCTGACGAATAGCATCGTAGTCAGCTGCCGCCTGTATTGTTCCAAAATGCGAGAGGTCAACAGAGAGTGTCTTCTTGCACTCCTCGGTATCGGCGATCGCTTTGGCGATCACGTCCAACGTGGGGTCAGAGAGCGTCTGTTCGAGCGTCTCAACCTTGCAGGAGAGCTTGTGTGACCTGCCCGTGCCCCGTTGATCCACGAGAATGATGTCCCGGGTTCTGTTTGCTTCCATCAAGGCGGCCACAAAAACCTTCCCCACATCGAGGCCAGATTGGCCTGGCCCACCAGCAAATGTCATAATCGCCTCGTCAGGATGGCGGGCTTTGGCAGCTGGAAGGATCGCAAAGTGTACATCGATCGTACCGTCTTGTGGATCTGAAGATATCGGGCGAGTCACATATCCACATTGGGCTTCATCGCTTAATCCCTCGAGAAAACAAGTCTTCAACTCGATTGTCGTCTCGCGCTTGGAACTTATCTTTCTGGAACAGCCCATCGCCTGAGTGAGCACAATGATAAAAAGTAGACATGCCAACGCGCTACATTTCATCCTACTCACATCACTTCCTTTTTCTGCATGCTCTCATTCCTCGTTTCTTTCCCAAACAGCAATTCGACATGAGTGCTGGCTCGTCGTTGAGCCAGTCTCGCCACCTACAGTGGCGTGTTATGATAAAGTACCCACATCATCTTGTTTTACGCTTCGCACGGGCTTTGATCGGATGCTACTCCTGCTCGATGATTGCCGCCGCCTCACCCCTCATTTCATGTGTATAGCACTCGTTTGGATCACTGGTCAAATCATCGATCGTGCACGAGACCGCCACGATGTCGAGAGTATGATCGAGAACCACGTCGCCACCGAAAAGACTTGAGTTCGCCGTGAGAGTTGATAATTGGAGTTGCCATGGTTTCATCTAAACCGAATGCAATGCGAGCCATATTCTCTTCTTGTTTTTTGTGAATATTTCGATTCGGGTGGCGGAACCATTCTAAGTTCACCTGCGAGCCCCTGTGTCGCGCAAGTCCATATATCGAAGGCACTTTATCCGAGTGTACCACAGCAGCGAGAGGATCGGCGAGGCTGGTGCAGCGAGTTGTTGTTCGCCCGCTTCGCTGCACGACGGTGGGTAGGGCAGCTATCTACGCGACTTGTGCGAACCTTGGAAGGTATGTATCTTCTTGATGTGTATATGTTCTTACTTCTCTTTAAATTAAGGAAATATTTGATGTGGGCAACGTCTAATTTGGTAACAAAGATGATAGGTTACAGCGTTCTGGGTGTGTGTGTGCTGGTGTGGGGCGCGTGTTCCAGTGATTACATTGAGAACGAAGAGGCATCCTCTTGGAGGGTGAGGGAAAATGTTGAGCAAGAACCTTCCATGATGTTCGAAGAGCAGCCCAAAGAAATGGAGAAAGAGCCCGTCCTCCAGCCTGTGGAGTTGGAAACCTGCGCCGAGCCTTTTTACGTTGGTCCGATTTGGCAACAAGTGAATCAGGCCAAAGCTCTTCAAGAATCAGAGTGGATCGTGCAACTTGAGACGACCAAACTTCAGTTGCTTACCTCAGCATCCTATAATGAAGAGACGCGAAGCTATGAGGTAGAAGATTATAGCCAAGAATTCCAAGAGATTGAAGCGCAGTTGCAAGACTATCAATTGCAACTTATTGCGAATAGACCGTATGAAACATACGCTCCTGAAGAAACAAAAGACATCATTCTCATTGTCAAGGGGAAGCCTCAGAAGATATTGGAAATGTTGAAGAACTCATGTCATATCGAGGCATTTGATTTGACAGGATTTCACTGTGATTGTGCTCCTCAGATGTGCCAGCAAGCTGAATCGTGTCAGCTAGCTTATATGTTCAACAGCTCTGACAATCATATGGCTTGGCCTCATTTTGAGAGGTCTGCCATCAGTTGTCAGGATGATATATACATGGGGGCAAATCATGCGCTGAGCTATGATAATGATTTAAGAGGAATCACTTGGACGTTTGGAAGTTCTCCAAGCTATGTCACATCTTGGAATGAAAGCCCCTGCCAGGAAGAGCGTCAACTCGAACACATCAAATACTGAGCTGGTTTTGAGTGGATGTTCCGATCGATTGGGTGAACCGTATTGAGCTCACCTGCGAGCCCATCGCGTGTTCGCTCGTTTCACCGAAGTTATAGACTTTAGCATACCATAGACTTGGAGATCGTGGCGAGTCTGGTGCAGCGAGTTGTTCTGCCGCCTTGGGTGAAGTACAAGTTTACAACCTCTTTTTTATGTTGTTTGTAAATGTTTGATTTTTAGTTGTTATTTCGTTTTGTTTCCTGCTCCATTTCATAGTTGAGGAGGAATGGCGATGGAGGAAGTTCGCAGAGTTCCATGAGCACGGAAAGTTTTGAGTCGTATTGCCTGTAGATTTCCCATGGGTCATCAAAGCGTTTCATTGATTCACGTTCAAGGACGTCAATCATGCGAACGACTCTTGGATGTTCATTTACATTCAACCATTGCTGGCCTTTCTGGAAACCTTCCAGGAAGGCTTGAAATGCACAACCTGAGAAGCCAGGGAGCCACATGCTAGGACGGCTGGCGAAAACTTGCCAAAACTGTTCATCAGCATCTTCATAAGACTTACCGTAATGAATATAAAGATTGAGGTGTGAACTCATATCAAGTGGTTTAAGAAGTTCAGGATCGATCTCTTTTGAAAAGTCCATTTCTAAACATGCTTTGAACTTTGGGAAGCATGTGCGCTCACGCTCTTCTTTCTCTTCTGGTGTCTCGCTTCTGTCACTCATGTTGATGAACCTGTGATACCAGATTTTATTTTTTCTCAGATAACAAAGAGAGCCAAAGATCCTCCAATAAGGAGTTTGGCCATTCTCATCGGTGACAGCCATCAACGCTGTCTGCAAAAAAACATTGAAATTCTTGGGTGTGGGTTTGACTAGCCACTTTTCAGGTTCACAGAGCACCTGATAGGCCAGACATTCTTCAAGACTTGGCTTTTCCATATGTTGCCTCCATTTTCAGCGGCAGAACACGTTCTTGAATTGTCAGGAGCTTGTGGCCACCGTATAAAAGATCCATCTTTTTTGGGCTCCGTTCCCCATAGAGAACTCACAGTTATAAACGAGGCAGATGATATTCAAATATTTTGATATCAAAATATTTGAATATCATCTGCCTCGTTTATAACAAATATCGATTAAACAATAATTAAATTATTGATATAAAAGTGTTTTTATGAATATTTCAAATCAGATTGTGACCAATATCTCGGGACATTCCAGGATGTTGGATGTGCTTCGTGAGGGTTTGACGCGCTCGTTTCAGGTGGATATCGCGGTCTCTTATGTGCGTCACAGCGGTGTCTCCCTGTTACTCCGCGAGCTCAAGAAGTTTTCTCAACGTGGAGGTTCGGCGCGTATACTCGCCACGACAAGTATGCACATCACACAGCCCGAGGCGCTCAAGACGCTCCAGGGACTTCCCGGGATAGAGTGCCGACTTCATGCCTCCAATATGCTTCGCAACGCGACCTCCGAGGGGTTTCATGCCAAGCTCTATGTGTTCAAATCCACAACCGATGATGAGATGAGCTTTGGCAGCGTGGGGTCATCCAACTTCTCAAGTGGTGGCCTCGTCTCAAATATTGAGTCCAACGTACTCCTGACCAGAGCACATAACCTGCTGGATATCGAGACGCTCTTTGAGACGCTCTGGACCCACCCCGATGTCGTATCGCTCAGTCATATACTCACGCCTTATAATGAGGCGTATTTGCAGGCGATGGCCCTCCAGAAGGTACGCCAGACCTTTCTCAATGCTCAACACACACTGCTGGATACACAACACATCGCCGTTTCACCGAATGAAGCCCAGAAAGAGGCGCTCGCTTCGCTTCAGGCGCTTCGTGATGAGGGTGAAAAGCGTGCGCTCGTCGTTGCCGCTACAGGTGTGGGAAAGACGTTTCTGGCCGCGTTTGATGCAAAGCAGTGCAAGGCCAGTCGTGTGCTCTTTTTGTCGCATCGACTTGAGCATTTGCTTCAGGCAAAGGCCAGCTTTGAGAAAGTATTTGGCAAGAGCAGAACACAGGGGCTCGTGTATGGTTCAAGCAAGGAGTATGACCGTGACCATATCTTTGCCACGATTCAATCCATGGGGAGCGCGTCAGCGGCGAGGCTTGATGAATCATTTGATTATGTGGTGATTGATGAGTTTCATCACGCCGATGCCCCCTCGTACAGAAAGGTTATCAACAGGCTAAAATACAAGTTTTTACTTGGTCTTACGGCGACTCCTGAACGTGCAGATGGAAATGACATCCTCAGGTTGTGTGATTACAACGTCGCCTATGAGGTGCGTCTTGTCGAGGCGATTGAGCGTCAGTGGTTGATTCCGTTTCATTACTTCGGCATCGCAGATGAGACGGTTGATTATGATAAAATCCCATGGAAAAACAGTCGCTTTGACCCCACGGAGCTTGAAAATGCGTTGATGTTGGAGGCGCGCGTGGAGCATATCTTGAAGCACGCCACGGAGCATGGTTATGATGGTGTATCGCGTATGACAGCAGGCTTTTGTGCAGGTGTGAGGCATGCGCGATTTATGGCCCGCAGCTTCACTGCCTTGCTTGGTGAGGGGAGCGCCCAGGCCCTCACAGGGGAGGACTCGCTTGAGGAGAGGCAGCGCGTGTATGCCAACCTCCAGAACCCCGAACACCCCTTGCAGTGGCTGTTTGTGGCAGACCTCCTGAATGAGGGTGTGGACTTACCCCATCTTAATAGCCTGCTGTGTTTACGACCTACACAGAGCCCCACGGTGTTTTTGCAACAGCTTGGCAGGGGTCTTCGAAAGAGCCCCACCTGTGATGTCCTCACCGTGCTTGACTTCGTGGGTCATCACAGGCTCGCATGGGCCACGATTCAGACGCTCAATGACAGCAAGGCAGCGCAAAGGAATCCTTCCAAAATCAATGAGTTGGATCTTACGCCTCCACGGTTTTGTGAGGTTGTCCTTGATGAAAAAACGCTCGAGATGTTGCAGACCATCAGGAATCAACGTCGCACCAAGCGAGACATGTGTGATGAGGCCTACCTGAGGTTACGAGAGGAGCTTGGCAGACCACCCATGCCCATTGACCTGTATGGCATGGAGAACTTGCCTGATTATCCTGCCGACTGGCGGTCTGCGCGCGGTAGCTTCATGGCCTTTCGTGTGGAGCATGGCGACGCGGCCTCGTGGGAGCAGAGCATCTCGCAGGATCATCCGTGCGCAAAGCTGCTCAGGAGCCTTGAGAAGAACTGGCAGCAACAACGTGTACAGCTTTACGCGTTGATCTGGGCACTGGTTTACCATCATTACAACCAGTCGCTTGAGCTTGAGGACGCGTACGAGGCGTTCTTTATGAAGTTTTCAAGGTGGAGCGTGGAGCACAGACCTTTTGCAGAGCTCTCCGGCAAGTTCAAGGCGTTGCAGAAGAAGGCCGATGTCATGGTGCAAAATCAAAGCCTTGATGTGCGCGTATTTGAACACTTCGAGGATGAAGATGAGGCGCTCTTTCATGTGGAGGGGAGGGTGCTGTACTGGCTCCAGCAAGACTTTGTACAACGCCACCTCGGCGTGCTCAGGATGCCCTCACAGCTGGTATTACACCGACGCTACGCACGCCACGAGATTATTAATCACTTTGGCATTCAGTTTGATCCTGCGCGTCATAACGCAGGGGTCATCACCTTCAAGGATGATGAGCCGTGTCCAGATGATTACGTGCTCATATCAAAGGTGGATACATCAAACGCCCAGGAGAGTTATCAGTACGACAACGGCTTTCTCAACGCGGCGAAGTTTGCATGGCAGAGTCAGAACAAGCACCGCCAGGACAGGTCCACGGGCCAGTCGATCTGTGAACATCAGGAGCGTGGCATCACGTTGCATTTGTTTGTGCAGGCGTCCAAACAGGACCTCCCATTGTACTGTGGTCCTGTGCGCGTGTTGGAGGCCAGAGGCAATGCGCCAATTAACTTCAAGCTCCAGCTTGAGACCCCCTTGCCCCAGGAGCTTTTCGAGTTCTTTACCTCCTGATGTGCGGTCATCATGGGCTGATACAAATAGGCTTATGTGTGACAGGACTGTGTATGGTCGAATTACTCAGGCCCCTTAAATTACATGCAGAACGAAGCAAAACGGCGAATGCTCGCCTGATTGGCTTCGTCCATTATGATTAAAGAATACCATGTATATTGAGGAGTAAACGATGAACCATACCCATATGAAAACACATAGTTTGCAATTATCCATGAGCATGGTGGCAGCGTTGATTTCGTTGATTGTGCTCCCTGCTTGCTCGCACCAGCGCGGCGAGCAGAGCACAAGCGAACAACAACAACTGTCACAAACAACCGTAGAAAAACAGGAGGCTCCCTTGAAATTGACACAAGAATGGGACAAGACATTCCCCAAAAGCGACAAAGTAACACATAGAAAAGTCACATTTCCAAACCGTTATGGCATTACACTGGCAGCAGACCTGTACATGCCCAAGGAGAAGTCTGCCGAGCTTCTTCCAGCGCTGGTTGTGAGCGGACCTTTTGGTGCCGTGAAGGAGCAAGCTTCAGGTCTGTACGCACAGACGATGGCAGAGAAAGGCTTCGTGACCATCGCGGTTGATCCTTCCTACACGGGGGAAAGCGGTGGTGAGCCACGCAACCTCGCGTCTCCAGAGATTAACACGGATGATGTGAGCGCGATGGTGGACTTTGTGGGTACGCTCCCCGAGGTGGATCGTGAGCGCATCGGTGCCATTGGTATCTGTGGTTTTGGTGGCATGACACTCAACGCAGCTGCTGTGGACAAGCGCATCAAGGCAGTGGTGACAACCAGCATGTATGACATGTCACGTGTCATGGCCAAGGGTTATTATGACAAGATGACACCCGAGCAACGTAGCGAATCATTGGCTCAGATGAGCGAGCAGCGCTGGAAAGATATAGAGAGCGGAAGTCCTGCATCAGGATCAAGAAACCTGCCCAAGGAACTTGATGAGGATGCTGATCCTGTGACTTCAATGTACTTTGATTACTATCGCACACCACGTGGTTTTCATGAGCGTTCAGTGAACTCAAACGGTGCATGGAACACAACCAACCCCCTCTCGTTCATGAACATGCCTTTGCTGACGTACATTGATGAGATCTCACCTCGCCCGATTCTCCTTATCGCAGGTGACAATGCGCACTCTCGTTACTTCAGCGAAGATGCGTACAAGGACGCCGCCGAGCCAAAAGAACTCCTGATTATTGAAGATGCGGTTCACACTGATCTCTATGACAAGCTTGATAAGATTCCATTTGAAAAGATTGAATCCTTCTTCAACACCAACCTGAACAAATAACAGATTTTCGTATCTGGAAATATTGTCAAATAAAGACAGCCTACAACATCAGGTTGAAAATTATTCAATAATTTTCAACCTGATGTTGTAGGCTGTCTTTATTTGAAGGGATGCTTTGATGGCGCTATTTTGGTGTGACTTTGCTTTTTAAACACTGTCCTGTGTGTCATCTGATGTGTCTTCATAGGCGTTGAATGTGGAGAGTGCGCCGCGAGCATCGCCTGGATCGTAACTCAGGGAGAGCTGGCCTGCCTGATTGATGGACTCTTTGGCCTGTTCTTGTTCGCGAAGGATGACGGCTTTTTTGCGGTCGAGAGCGGAGAGTGATTCGCGGTAAGCGGTGAGGTCTTGCATGAGCTCCGGGTCGCGGAGTTCGGAGAGCAATGTATCGAGTTTGGAGAGCTCCTTGTGGGGGAGTTTTCTGACGGCATGACGCAGGATACGTATGACAAAGTCACGAGACTCAAGGCGTATTTCGGGCGAGGCGATCATGATACGCGTGTAGATGTTCTGGACGCCCCGTGCACCAAGAGCGTTGAGCATGGGGTTTGTGAGGCCAGTGAGGTGAGCGATGTCTCGTGGGTCTGTGTCTGTGACGCGGGGGAACATGTTGATAAGGTGGAATGCGCTGTGTGGGTTATGTTGTGCGCTCTTGCGCAGGATGTTGTAGGCGTTGGGGTGGAGGTAACAGAGCGCAGGTGCGACGGGGTCTTGCTTGAACAATCTGTGTTCAATCACCTCAAGCAGCTCATCAGAGAGCATGTTGTTGGGCCAATCATGAACGGAGAGCGTCTTGTGGAGAGCCTGACAGAAGCGGTCATCGCTTTTGAGAGCACCTAGCAGGTTATCAGGGTGATGTAGGGCGAGTAGGCCGTTGGGGGTGACCTTGACACAGACATCATGACCAAGCAGGCGAAGTTGTCGTGCGAGTGTGTACAGGAAGTAGTTTATAATGACAGGATCGGACTTGAGCACATCGTAAGCGAGGCTGAGATAATAGGGCTCACGACTGCTGTGGAACAGTGGGCCAGAGGCTTTGAACCATGTATATGAAGCCTGAGAGGGTGATGCGTTTTGCAAGAGGTAGAGCACAACAAGTGCCTTTTTGGGGCCTTGATTAAAATAGAAAGATTGTTCTTCACCACGTCGTACAGGGAGCATTTGATTCAGGGCGGCGTTACGCACGTTGGTCCAGACGTCCTTGCTCAGGTTACGCACGACAGTATCGATCAGGATCATGTGTTTTGACTCCATGACATTGATGACATAGCCAGGGATGGAGTCATCGGGAGTGTCGAGGGGTTCGAGGGACTGGTCGGGGATTTTTCGCCACAGGGAGTGGATGTGTTCTGCCTTGAGCCAACCCATCAGGAGTTTAAAGCCATAATGCCAGTAGAGTTTGTGGATATCGCTCCCTGGAGCGCCAGGATAGTTTTCGGGGTGGAGGAAGCGTTGCTCAAGCCACATGAACGCATCTTGAATGGTGCGAGGGATGTGTAGGGGGGTCTTGAGGGTGGTGTCACACAGCAACGCGAGGCGTTTGAGGCGTCGTTTAAGGGCCTCAAGTTCATTGGGTTCAAGCTCGTGGTCAAGGAGGCGCTTGCGTGTAGGCGAGCATTCAAGCTGGAAGACGATGTGTGTACCGTGCAGGCTCCAGTAGCTCTTGAAGGATGTGTCCTTGAGCGTATCTGAAGAGCTTCTTGCATAACAGGTTTGCCTGATGGCGAGTACGTCGAGCAGCGCTGTGTCAGTGAAGAGAGCCTCGGGAGGGAGGTCGAGGAAGATGCCGCAGTGTTCGATGAAGAGATGAACCTTGCCTGGTTTGGTGAGGTGTCGTGTGGAGGCAAACTGTTCGAGGAAGGTTGCACCAGGCCAGAGGGTGCTGGTCTTGACGAGGGCAAAGAGGGAGAGCGTACCGCGCTTTTGAAAGCATCCAAGCATGGCATTATCATTGAGTTCAACAAGACGCATGTCTTTGAATTCAGGGACTAAACTTGCGGCATCTTTGACGTTTGAGGTGTCGGGTACAGTCCCTTCCAGCAGGCTTGACCAGTCATGAATATGTGCCGAGAACATGGTATGAAAACTCCTGAAAAAACATGGATATGGAGCAAACACAACAGGGAAAAGTGTGGTGTGAACCCGAATGATGCCCCCATCACGTAAGCTTGAACAGAAAGGAGTTTACAGGATGTCAGGTCAGGGAGCAACTGTGAGTACAGATTCCTTTTTTAAATCAAAAAATTAAAATTATGTTATGATTTGTTCTTAAGGGTTTCTATTGGCGTCAATAAAAAGCTGACTTTTACGCAGTAGTGATGTGTGTGGTTTGTGTTCACAGGTCTTGACCTGAGCGTGTAATATTGCGAAAATGATGGCGTGTCGTCGATATCATTTACCATACTGAACAAACACTGGATAAGACTATGCTCAAGCGCAAGACGCTACTTCTCTGTTTACTGGCCATGCCGATCACCTATGGATGTAATGGGTGTGACGGTGAGCTTGGTAGCACAGGTCCTGATGATATGGGTTCATCGGGGACCTCTGATATGATGGTCGTCAATGACATGGATGGTACACAGGTGGACGCTGGAGGTAAGGACTCCGGCACTCAAGATATGACGCCACGTCCTGACATGGGTGCTGACAGCGGCGCAGATGAGGACATGTTCGTGTGTGAGACCACGCTGTGTGATGGTGTGTGTTGTGCGGAAGGCCAGGAGTGTTTTGAGGACATGTGCCTTGATGCCTGTGAGGGTACACGCTGTGGTGAGGATTTTGGTCTTTGCTGTGAAGGCGAGGATCTGTGTCTTGGTGATGCGTGTGTGACACCAGGCGGGACATGTCAGGTGACAGAAGAGTGTGATGTCGATGAGATTTGTGAGCCCACGGCGGGACGCTGTGTGCCGCGCTCCTCGGTGGAGGTGTGTGAGTTCATTCCTCCCGTGGTTGATTTTGCGCCCGAGGTCGGATGTACATGGCCAAACGGTGACCTTGCTGTGAACCCGACGAGTAATCGTGTGGTGGTGGCTCCAATTGTGGGCAACCTGACAGACGACAACGGTGATGGTGTGACCGACGAGAACGACTCGCCCGAGATCATCTTCCTGTCCCGTACACCAGGATGTTGTAACAAGCGTGGTACGCTGCGCATCGTGGATGGTCAGTGTAACGAGGATGGTACGATGAACACGATCGCCTCGCTGGATGGCGTGTTGATGGCCAATGATACGGCTCCTGCGCTGGGTGACCTTGATGGTGATGGTGTGGCCGAGATCGTGGCGGTGAAGGGCCAGAACCTGAACACCGCCAGTGACAAGGTTCAGGTGCAAGGTCTGGTCGCGTGGAAGCGCACCAGCGATGATGGCACCTCATGGGAGCCGATGTGGGAGAACGATACATATCCCACTCGAGGCGTGCACACCAATGGTGGTGCCACGGTGGCGATCGCGGATCTTGACGCGGATGGTAACCCCGAGGTGATCGTGGGTAACGTGGTCATCAATGGCCAGGATGGCACGCTCAAATGGGATGGTGTGGAGACAAGCGGTGGCACAGGTGGCATCGGGAACAATGCATTCCTCGGACCAGCCTCGGCCGTGGCAGATATTGATCTTGATGGCAACCAGGAGATCGCGGCAGGAAACTCACTCTACGATCATGATGGCACCGTGCTGTGGACCTATGAGTACACCACCTCGAACTCGAGCTGTCAGGGCTCACTGCCATGTGATGGCTACACGGGCTTTGCCGAGTTTGATGGTGATCCCGAGGGTGAGATCGCGATCATTCGTGAAGGTGAGCTGTTTATCCTGAACCATGATGGCACGTTGTTCTGGCAGCAGCAGATTATCAAGGATAACTGTGCGCGTAACGAGTCAGGTCCACCCACCATCGCCGACTTTGATGGTGATGGCCGCCCCGAGGTGGGCACTGCTGCGGCAGATTTTTATACCGTGATGGACCTTGACTGTGATGTGGACAACTGGGAGCAGCAGGGTTGCTTTGCGCGTGGTGTGTTGTGGGCCACTCCCAACCAGGATTGTTCCAGTCGTGCGACGGCATCCTCGGTGTTTGACTTCGAGGGTGATGGCAAGGCCGAGATGGTGTATGCCGATGAGACCACGTTCCGTATTCTTGATGGTACAGATGGTACGATCCTGTATGAGGACGCGACGCACAGCTCAAACACACGCATCGAGATGCCACTTGTGGCCGATGTGGACAACGATGGCAACTCCGAGATTGTGATTCCAAGTGATACGGGAGCGGCGATCAAGGTGCTTCAGGATCCAGGTGATAACTGGGTGCGTACCCGTCGTATCTGGAACCAGCACGCGTACTCGGTGACCAACATCAACGAGGATGGCACCGTGCCCGCGACCCCCGAGATCAACTGGGCCAATGGTCGCCTGAATAACTTCCGTCAGAACACGCAGCCAGGCGGTCTGTTTGATGCGCCTAACCTTGTCGTCGAGTCTGTCGAGGCGCAGGGTCTTGGCTGTGGTGACTCCCGCGAGGCCGCAATTCGCGTGGAGGTGTCAAACGCAGGCGCGCTTGGTATGCCTGCTGGAACACCCGTGCGCATCTACGGTCGTAGTGCTGGTAATACTACAACAATTCAGGATGTGGCGCTGACACAGCGTTTGCTCCCTGGCCAGTCCGAGATCATTCGATTCGTGACCACAATCCCCGAGGAGTGGATTGCAGCAGGGTATGAAATTGGTGCGATTGTCGATCCTGACAGCGCTGTCAATGAGTGCATTGAGGATGATAACGAGGCGACGGTGACGGGTGATTTGATTCCGTTTAACACACCAGACCTCACCATCACCATGATGAGCGCCGAGGGTAATCTGTGTGGCTCCACACTGCTTATGCCCGTGGAGCTGACCTTGCGTAATGATGGTACTCAGGTGGCACAGGCAAACATCCCTGTGGTCTTTACCATTGATGGTATTGTCGCAGGTCAGGTCGCGACTCCTGTTGAGCTTCAGCCAGGTGAAGAGGTCATGTTGAGCACAGACCTTGGTGTGAGCGCGCTTGATGCAGGTCAGACTTTGAATATCACGGCGACAGTTGATCCTGACAAGACCGTGTATGACTGTGAAGAGCAGGTCACACGCTCCATCGACGAGACCTGTGATTCCGCAGGCTAAGTTGCTCGGTACAGTATACAAATAGATGTTCAAAAAATGAGCGCGTGGCCACAGGCCACGCGCTCATTTTTTGTTTTATAATCAACAGGATATGTTGATGTGCAAAAATGGACCTACAGTGGGATGCACTGTGAGGAGTCATCTGGATCGACCTGATAACCTGTATCACAGTGGCAGGTTGTGCCGTGCAAGTGACCATGACCACTGCATTCTGCGTCCTCACCAAAGGATGTAAGCTCTGCATCAAAGGTCCAGGAGGAGAGCCTGAGGCGTTGGCCCTGTGCGACAGGTGTGGTGACGTAATCACTTCCGATGGTGACCTCCTGGAAGATGATATCGCTTAGCTCACCGCTGAGGTGTCCGCCAGCTTCGGCGTCAATGGTATCGATAGCCACGGTGCCGCCTGTGACGGGCATGAAGGTCTTTGCACAGTGTGCATGGTCGTCATGTTGTTCGCAGCCTGTTTTGAGCACCACACATGTGCCACAGGATGCGTAGTCGGTGGCGTCATCGCCGAGCGTAATGGTGCCTGGTGATGTGGGGGCTCCGTAGGCTTCATAAAGCTCCATCTCAAGCATGACATCGTTATCTGTTGCGCCAAGGAGCCAGACGAGTGAGCCATGTGAGAGGCCCACGGCCGCCTCTGCGTCTGTGGCAGCAAAGGCGATATCCTCGGGTTCATCGACAGGTGTATCCATATCATCATCAGACATGTCCATGTCGTTGCCCATGTCTTCCCCGGTCATGTCCTCATCTGGTGAGTGCATGTCCGAGGTGTCAGGCATGTCTTCGCCCATGTCCATGTGTGGTTTGAGGTCATCGTCGTGAGCGTGCATGTCCTCATCATGGTCATGATGATCGTCAGTGCTGGCGATGCATGACATGCCATCGTCCGAGGCGGCGAAGCCATCATCACAGTGGCAGGATGTGTCGTGCAGGTGGCCATGGCCACTACATTCGTTCTCGTTGCTCATGTCTGCAACGGTGTGTTCATGGTCATCTGATTCGGATCCGCCGCAGCTAACGCCAGTGATAAAGCCGAGACACATGATGGAGAGTATCGTTTTTTTCATGAGGTTTATTCTCTTTTGAGGAGTGATTCAGGGCTGGTGTGGGGGCCAGCGCGTGATAAAGTTTGCAAGTGACTTGCGTTAATGAGTTGCAAGTCACTTGCAACTCATTAACGCAAGTCACTTGCAAGATCAACACTCGATTCTTCTTTGATGTGTGATGGCCATGAGGCTCAAAAGAGAGGAGGGGGTTTTCAGGGCACTTTGAGTTGGAGATCATCCAGTCAAAGTCGCTCTTCTGTCACGTGTGTGGTGGTGATTGACCAAGAGGGGTTCTTGTCCATCCCCGACGTATTGATTCAGCGGTTTGCTCTGGAGAGAGTGTTTCCATGACTGCTTCAAGTTCATGTCGTGCCTTGAGGAGTTCGCCACACATGGGCGATGCGATCCTGTCCATGCGAAAGATGCGTGAGGCGTCCTGATCGAGATCCCAGGCCAGGATGTACCAGACGGGTGTGTGGAGGGCGATTGCGATGCATTCGATGCAACGCGATGAGATGACACCATCTCTGTTTGTGTAGGTGAAGGTCATCATCAGCCCGCTGGTAAAGCACTGTTCGAACACATCAAGCAGGGTGTCATCCATGTGGCCAAGCGAGCTTGAGACTTGATCGCTCACGGGTCCACCCACGAGGATGCGTCGTTGGAGTTGTTGCATGGCGCGCTGACGCTCCATCGAGAGTGCTCGACAGGCGCGATCGAGCGCAGCCTCGGCACTTCGCGCAAAAGGCATATGAGGTGTGGCCTTGAGGATCGCCACGGAGAGCGCGAGCCCTATGATCTCGGAGACCTCAAAGTGTACAGCGCGTGGTCTGCTGTCTCGCAGGATGCGTAGCCCACCTCCTGGCCCTGGCGTGGCCTGCACATCATGGCCCTCTGTGCGCAAGTAATCCACATCTCGGTAGATCGTACGCTCCGATACCCCGAAGTGTTGGGCCAGGGCGAGCACTGTGGTTGGTCCACGATGCAGGATATTTAGCAGGCGCTCTCGACGAGTGTTTGTGCGCATATGTCCTCCGAAATGAAGCGATGGATGATGAGATTTATCATGGCGAGCTGTTTACCCTGACAAAAAATGTCAGGGTTTTGTGTCACAGTGTATGCGATGCTTCACTCAAATCAAGCATTGCTTCCTATTCACGATAGTTTAGAACTTGTTATTCACACGGAGTCTTTTTGATGTACGATCACACCCCTTTTAGTACCCCTTCATATATCCATGTCAACGGTATCACCCTTGAGGTCTTCGAGGCGGGCAAGGAGCACGCGGGTAACCCCATTGTTCTATGTCATGGATGGCCCGATCACGCGTTTACGTGGCGGCACCTGATGACCGCGCTCGCCAGGTCAGGTTACCACGTCATCGCACCCAACCAGAGAGGGTATGGTGGGTCCTCGTGTCCTTCAGCAGTGACAGATTATGATATTGCACATTTGACTGCCGATCTTGTGGCGTTGCTAGATCACTATGGGTATGAGCGCGCTACCTTTGTGGGCCATGACTGGGGTTCCTTTGTGGTCTGGAGCCTGGCTCAGCTGTGTCCTGACCGTGTTCATCAACTCATCAACCTGAGCGTCCCCTACCTTGCACGTGGTGAGGAGCCCTGGATCAAGGTGATGTCAGAGATGCTTGGCCCTGACTTCTATATGGTTCATTTCAATCAGCAACCTGGTGTTGCGGATGCCGTCTTTGATGCTCATACGGCTCAGTTCCTTCGAAATTTGTACCGAAAAAACGTGCCTCCCACACCGCCTGCTCCTGGCATGGCCTTCATCGAGCTCGCCAAGCAGCCCCAGCCTCAGGGAGAGCCTCTCATGAGCGAGGAGGAGCTCGACGTGTTGATCTCTGCATTCTCATCTTCGGGGTTCACGGGTGGGATCAACTGGTACAGAAATCTTGATCGCAACTGGCACTTGCTCGGGCATACAGAGCCACTTATCGAGAAGCCCGCGTTAATGATCTATGGTGAGCGTGACATTGTGGCCAGGGCCCCTGATCTCGAACGGTTTGTACCTGAAGTTGACATCGTCACGCTCGATTGTGGTCACTGGATACATCTGGAAATGCCCGAGCAGACAAATCAGCTTATCCTCGATTGGTTGGTTCGACACAACGAAGTATAAGGTGCACTCCCAAAAAGGGGAGGGGATGTGTGAGCGCGACACAAGGATAGACAAAAGCGGTATGATTCGAGACCGCTTTTGTCTTGAATCCTAAATGATTTATATAATTTACAGGAATATAAGTTTCCAATTTTCTTAATATATTCTGACGATACAGTATTGCACCAAAATCATCCCCAGGTTTATTGTTGCGAAAACGCATCATGCTGAACGTGAGACTTTAAAAGCTGATAAAGCAAACAAAATTGAAACTATTCGTTCAGGGTAGACGGTCCAGGAAAATATTCAACCAATGCAGACGGAGCAACACCAAGAAAATGTCTGTAATACCCAATAAAAACCAGTTATGGGGAGATTTGAGAGCATCATTAGAAAAGAATGATGCTCAAGCGCTCTTTCAAACTTTGGATATCTTGATTTCTCATGTCGATTTGGATGTCATTACATCTTATTTGGAACGTTCATGTATTACTATCGACCAAGATTTGAACCTGGAAAATACTCTGTTTGTGAGTGCTTTGATTCACCAGAGAGGCCTTTTCGATGCTTCTGATTTTCTGAATGGTCTCATTGTTGATTGGCCGTTCTTTAGATATATTAAAATGTATCAATACGATATGGATGTTTTTGGTAAAGCAACTCAATGGCTTACTGCATTGGAGTTGATATCAAAATCAACTGATGCTATTAATACAGAATATGTGCGCTCTTTTAGAGTTATGAGTTTTTTAGATTCAGAGTGGAGTGATTATGAATCACTCAATGCTATTCAAGCATTTTTACAGAGTTTTATTATACATGACTGTGGTTCTGAATGTGAAGCACTTCTTCCCTTGTGTCTTAGGTTAGTTGACATAGTTAAGAATAGTTTACGTGATGATGTGAAAATAATGATCATACTGCGGTTTAAATAATCACATGCGAAAAAGAAAGAATTGAGGTAGACTGAGTGAAGACTGACTCAGGAGGACCCT
>CATLTV010000008.1 GCA_950059285.1 uncultured Pseudomonadota bacterium
CCTTCCTTGAGTTTGCTCCAACATGAGGAGCTGTTGATCGATCGCTTTGAACTCCTTTATCAGGAGGACTTCAGTGATCTGCTGGAGCAGCTCGTTGAGGATGCGCACGAGATCTCTCCTGAAACCACAATCAACACGCATGTGACACATATGGAGGACCCCTGGGACTTTGAACAGGTCTACCAGACATTGCACTCCTTTGCGCGAAATTACCCCTTTAATGTGGAAGAAGAGGACTACATCCTTCACATCACCACAGGTACACACGTCGCGCAGATCTGCTGCTTTCTTTTAGCCGAGTCCCATCACATCCCTGCTCGTCTGATTCAAACCTCTCCCCCAGGTCGTGATCCATACAAGCAAGGACGCTATCGTATGATCGATCTCGACCTCTCGCGTTATGATCAAATCTTTGCGCGCTTTGCTCAGGAACAGCGTGAGGCGATCTCTTTTTTGAAGGAAGGCGTTGAGACCAAAAACAAGGCGTTCAACTACCTGATTGAGCAGATTGAACGCGTCGCCATTGCATCACACGATCCAATCCTGCTCACAGGTCCCACTGGCGCAGGGAAGACGCAGCTTGCCCGACGCATCTACGATCTGAAAAAATCCCGTCGACAGGTGGGAGGGCGTTTCGTGGAGGTCAACTGTGCAACACTTCGCGGCGATGCGGCGATGTCCACTCTGTTTGGTCACGTCAAGGGCGCGTATACAGGGGCTATCAGTAGTCGAGAGGGGTTGTTACGAGCTGCCGATGGTGGCGTGCTCTTTCTTGATGAAATTGGAGAGCTTGGTCTTGATGAGCAGGCCATGCTGCTACGTGCTGTGGAGTCGGGTCGGTTCATGCCTGTGGGCTCGGATCACGAGGTCGAGAGCGATTTTCAACTCCTGGCAGGTACAAACCGTGACCTCTATGAGTGCGTGGATGAAGGCACCTTCAGAGAGGACTTGCTTGCTCGCATTAACCTCTGGAGCTTTGAGCTTCCTGGCTTGCGTGATCGTCTGGAGGATCTTGAGCCAAATATTGATTATGAGCTTGAAAAGTTTGCAGTTCGGCGTGGAAATCGCGTGGGGATGAACCTTGAGGCGCGCAAGAAATATCTTGAATTCACAATGGGGCCACAGGCATCCTGGAGAGGTAACTTCAGAGATCTTAACGCCAGTATGACGAGGATGGCGACGCTCGCAAGAGGGGGTCGCATTAATGAGGATGATGTAGACGAGGAGCTTCAACGCCTTCAGATCATGTGGCAAACAAAAGCCCCGCTGACTGGTCCCGAAAAGTTTTTGCAAAAGTTAATTGGTGAGCAACATTGTCAAGATCTTGATCGTTTTGATCGTGTACAACTGATAGACGTCGTGGATGCCTGTCGTCATTGCAGCTCTCTATCTGCTGCGGGTCGGTTGTTATTTGCTGCTTCCCGCGAGAAGAAAAAGAGTAGCAACGATTCAGACCGATTACGTAAGTATCTGGCAAAGTTCGATATTACATTTCAACAGATCAAGGACATGGAGGAGTGATGGATCACCCCACCCACACACAACATCGTGAGGTTATACTCGCTGCGCCAGGAAATGAGGAGCTGGCCACATTGCTCGCAGAGGAAGGTCATGACCTCGTCAAAGTCGAACTGCGCCAGTTTCCAGATGGCGAGAGTTATATCCGTATTCATGGCGACTTGAAGGATCGTGACGTCACAATTGTCTGCACACTCCATCGCCCCGACAGGGTTTTTCTTCAACTTGCCTTGCTCGCCCATACTGCGCGCGATCTTGGTGCAAAAACGCTGTGCCTCGTGGCTCCATACCTTTCTTATATGCGTCAGGATGAGCGGTTTCATGCTGGCGAGGCTGTGACGTCAAGCTATCTTGCGATGATGTTCTCACAGTGGTTTGATGAGTTAATCACTGTTGATCCGCATCTGCATCGCTGGAAGAGCCTTGATGAGATTTATGCGATCCCCACCTACCATGTCAGCGCAGCACCTTCGATCACGCGCTGGGTCAGTCAGGAGGTCAAGCAACCTCTGATTGTGGGGCCAGACAGCGAGAGTGAACAGTGGGCAAGCGCTCTGGCAAGCGCACTTGGTGTGCCTTATGTCGTGCTTGAGAAGGTACGCCAGGGCGATCGTGATGTGCAGGTTTCAGGTGAGATTCTCACGGATCGTGAGGCTTATCAGCCCGTGCTCGTGGATGATATCATCTCCACAGGTCGCACCATGGTTGAGGCGATTCATTTGCTCAAAGAGCAGGGTTTTGAGAGCCCCATATGCATCGCCATCCACGCGGTCTTCTCCGATGATGCAGAGCAGCACATCTTGCAGGCAGGAGGTCAATGTCTTGTGACGTGTAACACCATTGAGCACACCACAAACCGCATCAATGTTTGGCAGGAAGTTGTGTCTTGCTGGAAGGAACGTCCTGCAAGGTGTTGATTCTCAAGAGGTTTCTGGTGACTCGTTGCACCAGTCTCGCTCATGTGTTGGGCACAACAACTTGACATGGCTTTTAACTTCGTCATCCCCACAAACATGCGAGGGCTCGCAGGTGAACTCACCTGCGAGCCCTCGCGGGTTTCAAAGGCATTCATCAAAGGATGTTCGCCTTGTGTGGCGTGGAGCTCAACACATGAGCGAGACTGGTGCAGTGAACCTCGGTGTGGGCGGTGCGCTACATGGAGAGTGCGAGGTTCTTGAGGATGAAATGAGGAGGGGCAAAGGATGACTTTTCAAATTGAATGGTAGTGTGCAGACCTGTCTGCACGAGCGCCGCGTACAGGTTGGCCTGGCGAGCGCCTTGAATATCTGTGGCAAGCTGGTCACCGATCATGACCGCGGAGGATGGATCTTTGATACCAAGTCGTTGCAGACCTTCTTCAAAGATCATCGGTGCAGGTTTTCCAAGAATCTCAAAGGAGGGTTCAAGCGAAGGATAACGCTGCTCCAGGATGGTTTGAATCATGGCCGCGATGCTGCCTGCGGTGATGCCAAAGCTGTCTTCTGTCTTGGGGTAGATAAGATCAGGGTTGGGGAGCACAAGGTGCGGCAAGGCGTGATGTGTGTCTACATGACGAATGATCGCAGAGACGATGTCTTCAAGATCCTGATGGAGTGTGGCTGATGTCAACTCACACAGGAACACGGCTTCAATGGTTTTGCTTGTGGCTGGATTGACAAGTGTCGCGCCAGATTCTTTGATGTAATCAAGCGCATTGCCCTCACCAAGAGCGACGACAGGTTTTCCTGTGAGGTTGTGTTGTTTGACAAAGCTCAGGATCAGGCTGCTTGATGTGATGACACGGGACTGGTCGATGGGGAGTCCAAGTTGTTGATAGTGTGCAGTGGCCGTCTTGATGGATCGCGAGGCATCATTGGTGATGACCATATAAGGGTAGCTGATGTCATTGAGGTGTATGATCAGCTCTTTTGCGCCAGGAATAGCACCATTGCTGCGCACCAGGACACCGTAAGCATCAAATAGAATCGCATCAAAGCGCTCAATCAGATCGAGGATGGAGGTTTTTTCAGGGTTGTGGTGTGTCATAAACTCGTGGTGTGTAGGGGGCAATTAAGAGGCGAACGGGTGCAACTTATAGGAAAAGAAGACTCGACGAAATACCTGAGAGACTGGTATGTGGGAGGATGTGTATCAGGGTAATACATCTAAATTTTGTGGTGAGAGCAGGAGGATTGCGAGATGGCGAAGCGATCAATGAAACAACCTGGTGAGATTATCCAGGGCCGTTACCGTATTGAAGAGATGATCGGCGCAGGTGCATTTGCAGAGGTGTACAAGGGGCTTGACCTCACCTTGAATCGTGATGTTGCCATCAAAATGATGAAGTTGGCTGTACCGATTGGTCAGCCTGGCTTTGATCAGGAGGCAATCCGACAGGATATGATGAGCCGCTTTTTACGTGAAGCGAGGTTGGTATCACGGCTGCGCATGGAGTCGACTGTGACGCTCTTTGACTTTGGTGCGGAAGAGGGCGGAGACATGTTCATGGTGCTTGAGTATGTCGATGGTTTGACCTTGAGAGAGTATGTCTCATCGTATGGTGCCATGGAGCCAGAGCGTGTTGCACGCATCCTAAGGCAAGCGCTAATTTCGCTGCATGAGGCGCACAGTTACACACTCCTGCACCGAGACATTAAACCTGAAAACCTGATGATATTTGAGTACCTTGGTGTGCCCGATCAGGTGCGTCTTGTGGACTTTGGTATTGCAAAAGCGTTGCAAGAAGGAAAGAGCGCGGCGACAGCAGCAGGGATGTTAGTGGGGACACCACGTTACATTCCCCCGGAGCGCGTCACGCTCAATGAGCTTTATCCCGCAAGTGATGTCTATAGTTTGGGGGCGGTCGCGTATTATTTGCTCTGCGGTGAGGAGATCTACAAGGATGTTGTGGGCGGTGCGATGATGATCCTGCAAGCACAAATCTCGGAACAGAATGTGGAGTTGCCTGAAGGAGCGTTTGTCCCGGAAGGGCTGAGGGTCATTGTGAACAAGATGTTGTCCAAGGACCTTGCACACCGATACTCGCAGGCGTTTGAAGTCATTGCAGATCTGGATACATTCTTGTTCCTGCAAGCGAACAGGCGATACAATGTGTCTCAGGAGCTGCCGATGGTGCCCGTGAGCCCTGTGATCGATCCCATGGATCATGACACGGGTGATTCCGAGCGACTTGCTCGTGTGGAGGAGGAGCCTGATTATGCGCCCACGGAGGTTGTTGAAGTTGACCCCGATATGTTTGATTAAGGTATCGTAACCGTTTACAATGTGAGGCAGGAATTTTTCCAGGTCACAATTTCAAGTTGAGAGTATGTATGGATCGCCAGAATGTATGTGTGTTGATGTTGTTGTTGAGTGTCGGCTGTGGTGGTGGCAATGAACCCGCGAGCGTGGAGGATATGGGTACGACTGGTGGTATGACCACACAGGATATGCAGACCACAAACCCCCTGCCTCAAAATGATCTTGGCATAACGCCTACGCAAGACCTGGGGACAACTCCTGGACCTGGCGTGGATCAGGGAACAGAGCCCGTGGATCAGGGTTCTGATCCACAGGATCAGGGTGGCACGGACATGACCGGGGAAGATATGCCTGGTGACATGACAGAGATGGATCAGGGCGAAGATCAGGGTTCTGGCGAACCGATGTGTGGTAATGGTGTGTTGGAACCTGGCGAGTTGTGTGATGGCGACTGCCCGATGTCATGCGATGATGGCAACGCCTGCACCGAGGATATTGCGGCTGGTTCTGCCAATACCTGTAATCTTGTGTGTTCTCATATGGATATGGGGCTTGCGTGTGGTGCAGATGATGGATGTTGCCCAGCAGGTTGTGGCCAGGATGAGGATGTAGATTGTCAGATTGATCTGGCAGATCTGGATTGTCGAGACCCATCCACATGGCCCACACAGTGGAAGCAACGTGAAGATGAGTTGTTCGCCGAGGTGAATCTTCGTCGCACGATGGGTGGCAACTGCGGTGCGGACATGCACCCGATGGCAGCGCCTCTGGTGATGAATGACGCGCTGCGAGAAGCAGCGCGCTGTCATGCTCTGGATATGGCAGTTCGCGATTACTTTGGAGGCCGCTCTCCCGAGGATGAGAGCGCGCTCGATCGTGCTGTAAACGCAGGTTACATGGGTGCAATTAGCATTGGTCAGGACATCAGTACACGTGCAGAAGTTGTGATGATGGTGGACAACTGGCTCACCATTCAGGGCAACTGCAATCATATTTTGAACGCACGTTATGATGATTCTGGCGTGGGATATGTGGAGAGTAGCTCAAGTATGTATCCTCGCTACTGGGTACAAGTGGTTGCAGACAAGCCCTAGCCAAACAAGAGGTGAATCAAGTGAGATTCAAGCACTCAATTATAGTGTTTTCCTTTGCGTTGGGGTGCAACTTCCAGGATCTGGAGCTGGATCGTCAAGGTATGGACGACATGGGTTCAGAGGTTGAACAGGACATGCTTGTCGCGGATATGTCGCGTGATGACATGTTTGTTCCTGATGATCTTGGCGGGAACGTGCCACAAGACATGACCATCCTTGATATGATGACTCCTCAGGATCAGGGAGGAATGGACATGCCTCAGGACATGCTGGATGATTTAACGGAGATGGATCAGGGCTCTGGTGATCCCATGTGTGGCAACGGTGTACTTGAGGCAGGAGAGTTGTGTGATGGCAACTGCCCCACCTCATGCGATGATGGAAACATGTGCACCCGAGACATCAGAGCAGGAGATGCCTCTACATGTGATGCTATTTGCACCAATCCTCCCATAAGCGCTTGCACCAACGATGATGGATGTTGTCCTTCTGGTTGTACATCAAGCAATGACAATGACTGTGCTCCCGTGGCGATTGACTGCACCAATGAGGCGACCTGGCCTGCTGCATGGAAGTCCACCGCAAGCGGAGTGAAACCCGATCTCGACTCGGTCCAGACCAGGGGATCATGCAATGGTCAGAGCTACCCGCCGCGTCCGGTGCTTGCCCGAAATGATCAGCTTGATCAGGTGGCGCGTTGTGTGACCGCTTGGATGGAAGGGCAAGATAGACCTTCCGCTCAGCAGGTCGTCAACCAGATGGTCGCCGACCTCAACAACACGTCGTACACTGGTAATGGTGTGTCTGCACAGGTACTTGTATCACAATCATCGAACCTTGCCTCCACACGCAATCTTGTGGTGGGAAGTGATGGTAACTGTCAGGTTTTGTTGGATAATAAATGGTTGGATGTGGGGATTGCGTACACTGACATGGCGACAGGTTCCAGTGGAAACCATGTGATTGTGGTGATCCTGGGGGCCAGGTAAGAGCTCATTCACGTGAGTATTTTGAGTCATCGGGATCTTCTTCCCAGATGAACGGGGGAGTACGATGAACAGCTCTCAGTTGGTGTCGATTTACAAGAAGTTGTGCTGCACGAAGTCCAGATAAAAACGCCCCCTCGACCCGTCCACCCATGAGCCAGTCTCCACAGATGACAATGGAGTGAGACGGGTCAATTGTTTCAGTGGGCGGGACCTGTGCATCGGAGTCTGGTCGTGCGTACCTCCATCGGTGCGCTCGTCGAAAGAGGGGATCTGGGAGTTGATCGGGGAAGAGCTTGGAGAATGCATCAAAGAGGACGGGGTCTATGTCTTTGGGTGTTTTTTCAAGGTGCTCTGATGCCCATGATGGTGTGCTGTGTACGGTCCAGGACGCGTATTTATGTGAGCGTTGGGGTTTTGATGCATTGTTTGCGACCCATGAGATGGGCGAGTTCTTGATGTTCACAAAGGCCGCGTCAAACGATGGTGTGAAGTTTGGGTGGAACATATAGGTTGCAGTCCAGCAAGGGAGCATGGGGCTTTGCTTTGCAAGATGGGTCAGGGGGGATGTGAACGCCAGTGTGTCAAGGATGTCTGCTGCTTGTGGTGCAGGCATGTTGATGATCACCGAATCAAAGCCCTTATGTTCCTGTCTTGGGCTTGCTTCATGCGTTGCGGTCGTGACCGAGAATGTATTGGATGTGGGCTCAATGGCGAGTGCTGTGACGCGATGTAAATTCAGGATGGTGAGTTTTTTTGCGAGGTATTCGGCAACGCGGTTCATGTGCGGAGTGCCAACCCAGCGTGTGTGTGCATGGTCAGGTGCCATGTCATGCGTGCCATCTTCATGAAAGATCATCAACCTTGGGTTCCAGGGGCTGACAAGATCTTGTGTGTGCCACTGTTGGGTGAATGTTTTAAACAGAGGGTGGTGAGCTGTGAAGTATTGTGCGCCATAATCGATATGGAGAGGAGGGTTGTGAATGCGTCGTGAGGCGATTCTTCCGCCTGGATAGTAGCCCTTGTCAAAGATCGTGACCTTTGCACCATGTGCGATGAGTTTATGTGCTGCGCTGAGACCGCCGAATCCTGCGCCTAAAATGGCAACCGAGTGCATGTGAGAACCTGTGGTGTAGTGTGTTGTATAAGAGGGAGCGGATGGGGAGAGGTTGAATGTGAGATGAGCAGAGTACACAGTGTGGTGCAGATGAGGTTAAAAGCAAAAAGAGCATTCAGCTAGAAATATGTTGTATAGCTGAGGGGTTCTCTGTAGGAGTGGGAGTGTGTGCGTGAGGTCTTTGCAGGATGAAGAGGCAAGATACAATGAAGATGACATCCAAACAGATGATGTGGTGTGTGGCGGCGGCCTTGACAACAGGAGGTGTTGTTGAAGGCGAGGCGTTAAAACAGGCTCATAAAAAGGGTGATGTGTGTGGCGTGGTAGATATCCCTGTACAGTTTTCGAAGGGAGCTGCGTTAACACGTGAAGGTGCACTCAAGACATCAAGTGGCTATGAGGTGCAAATCGATCAGGTCAGCATGAACCCATGTACTGTGGGGGTATGCATGGAGAGTGAACAGGAGAACCTCCACCAGGAGGTCAGCCTTGAGAGCGGTGCGGTGCAGACCATGAGGTTGAGCGGCGTGGAGCTCAAGGGTAGGGTCTTTGATCGCAGCAATAAAAAGTGTCGATTGCCCTGTGAAGGTGTTGTGATTGAGGGGAGCTTACCTGTGGATGTGTTGGTCAAGAAGACACGTCGAGCAATCCCCAACAAACCATGGAAGAGCGAGGAGATCGTGACCGTGGATTATGAGATTCCCGCAGAAGTGTTTGACAGCATTGACTGGAGCAAGCTGGGATAGAAAGTTCTTTGGTTTACAAAGTCCATGTCAATAGTGCACGATGGTGAGGTGTCGTGAAGGCAATACCTATAAGAGGTGTTGTTGTTTCTCCTTAGGATTGTGGAAGGTGTGGTAAGCATGTCAACCAAACATATTGATCGATCGGATCTCGTTGAATGGGCCAATCATGAACATGTACATTTAAGTAAGTTGTTTGATGATTTGCGCCAGACCTTTAATGACATGGCTCAGGGAGAGCTTGAGGGGGATGCACTACAGGAGGCATTGAGCGTGGCGCTTGATGATCTTGATGGTGCGCTTGAAGATATGCTTGAGCACTTCAATGAAGAGGAAGAGGTTTACTTCCAGGCGATTGAGCAGCGCTTTCCTCAGTATGCATCACAGATTGATGCACTTGTCTGTGCTCACGAAGAAATATGTAAGAAAATCAGGACATTGCAGCAGTGTGTGCGTGAGTATGAGCAGCCCATGAAGGGTGGCTACAAGGAGCTCAGCGCGCGGTTGATCGCTCTTGTGAACAGCCTCGCCTTGGCGGTGGAGCGCCATAACAAGGAAGAGCAGGATGTCTTTGAGGGAGCGCTCAAGCATTTGAGCGTCGACGAGCAGATCGCATTGCTTGAGCAAAAGCAGGCGCTCGGTTAAGGGGGAGGAGACAAGATGCACACCGAGCAGGTGATCATTGATACGCCTGGCCCTGATGATAGCGAAGGGCTGGCGCAGTTATTCTACGAAGATATGAAGGGGTTGGGGCTGGACACAGGTCTGGATGCGCAGAGGAGTCTTGCTCGCTTGGTTGTGCAAGGTGCATCGAGCAAAGAGCCTGACTGTGTCTGTTGGGTTGCTCGAGATGCGCAGGAGGTGATTGGTGTCATCCTTGCGAACTTCAACTGGTCGCCCAAGTTTGGTGGACGTTCTCTGTGGATTGAGAGCTTGTTTGTCACGCACTCTGCCCGTCGACGTGGTGTGGGGCGTTTGTTGGTCGAGCAGCTGCTTGACTGGGCTGAAGATCACGAGATCAAGGGGGGTGATATTGAGGCCTACAGGGGAAACACACCAGCGGGTGTGCTCTACCGTAGCCTTGGTTTTCACCGTCTTGGGCGGGAGCGATTTGCCTATACTCTTGAGGTATAGATGCACCTTCCTGGGGGAGTATAACATCCAAAAATTTAGGTTGGGGATGCGCAAGCAGATTTTAGGGCTTGTGTAATATCTGCATTGAGATGTAGGGTCGCAGCGCGTCTGTGTGCTCAGCAGAAGTCATGTTTCAGTGATGTGTTTTCGTTTGTTGAGTGTAGTTCTTGAGCATGGTACTGGTATGAAAGTTGATTTTGTACACAGAGCATGTATGGTTCTGGACGCGTTGTGTATCTGAGATTGTGTCTCTGGGTATGCAGCACAGAAGACAAAACGTTAGGACTTTAGTTAAAGAACAATAATATAAGGAAACGGTTAGACTCATGTCACAAGAAGAATCGGGCTTGAAGTTTTCCGAGGAAGCAGAGCGTCAGTTTCAGGATATCATCAGTCGATATCCCATTTTCCCGGCGAACAAAATCGATCCCAAGACAGGTGAAGAAGAGAAGAAGGACCAGAGGCTTGCGGCCTTGTTGCCAGCGCTTCTTCTTGCTCAGGGTGAGTTTGGTTATGTCTCGATTGAGGTGATGGATTACATCGCTCAGCGTCTGAACCTTGAGCCTGCAAAAGTGTATAGCACAGCCACGTTCTACACGATGTACAACAAGCAGCCTGTGGGTAAGTGCCACGTTCAGGTGTGTACCACGTTGAGTTGTGCGCTTCGTGGCGGTTATGAGCTGATGGAGTACCTTGAGGACAAATTTGGTATTCGCGTGGGAGAGACCAGCGCTGATGGCAAGTGGACCTTGAGTGAGGTGGAGTGTCTGGCGAGCTGTGGTACCGCACCCATGTTTCAGGCGACCTTCTCCGACGGAGAGATTGAGTATTACGAAGATCTTGATATGAGCCAGCCCCAGAAAGTTGAGGCTGTGTTGGCTCAAATCAACAGGCGCCTTGAAGGACTTCGTACGCCAAAAGAGATGCATGACGCTTGAGGTGTCATGTCGAGAAGGTTTTGTAGAAATCAGAACGTCTTAAGCGGCTCATCAATGGCGAGCAGTGGAGCTGCAACGAGCAGGATTAGAGTGTGACATGGAAGAGAAATTTTTAAGCCGTAACTTTGAGATCGAGAAAGCGTATAATCTGGATATCTTTGAGGAGCATGGAGGGTACAGCACCCTCAGCAAGGCATTCTCAATGGATACAGATACGATCATCTCAGAGATGAAGAAGTCCAACCTCAGAGGTCGTGGTGGTGCGGGTTTCCCCACAGGTGTGAAGTGGAGCTTCATGCCCAGGGACTCTGACAAGGAGAAGTACCTTGTGATCAACGCGGATGAAGGCGAGCCTGGAACATTCAAGGATCGCTACATCATGGAGCTTGATCCACACAGGCTTATTGAAGGTTGCGTCATCACTGCGTACACGCTCGGCTTGAGAACAGGCTATATCTTTGTGCGTGGTGAATTGCAGCATGCGATCAGAAGGCTTGAGCGTGCGATCAAGCAGGCTTATGAAAAAGGTCACCTCGGCAAAAATATTCATGGCAAGGGTTTTGACTTTGACCTCTACGTCCACTCCAGCGCAGGTGCTTACATCTGTGGTGAGGAGACAGGTCTTATTGAAGGTCTTGAGGGCAAGCCTGGTCAGCCAAGGATGAAGCCTCCATTCCCTGCGATTGTGGGCGTGTTTGGTCACCCCACGCTGGTGAACAACGTGGAGACGATCGCATCTGTGCCGTTCATTATTGAGCGCGGCGGCGACTTCTGGGCAAGCCTTGGTATTGAGAAGAACGGTGGTCCAAAGTTGTTTGGTCTCTCGGGTATGATCAAGAAGCCAGGCGTGTACGAAGCTCCTTGTGGTATCACTGTGCGTGAGCTGCTTGAGCGCTTTGGCGGTGGTATGCTGGATGGTAGTGATCTCAAGGCATTTATTCCTGGTGGATCATCCTGCGCAATCCTCAAGCCTGATGCACTGGATGCACAGATGGGGATTGAGACCATGCGAGAAGCAGGGAGTTCAATGGGTACAGGTTGTGTGACCTTTATCGACCACACCACCTGTATGGTTCGTCTTGCGACACGTCTTGCGCACTTCTACCACCACGAGTCCTGTGGTCAGTGTACCCCATGTCGTGAGGGTACGGGTTGGGCGTACAAGGTGATCAACTCCATTGAGGCTGGCCGAGGTCGTCCAGAGGAGCTTGAGTTGTTGCTGGATATCTGTGATAGCATTCAAGGCAACACGATCTGTGCTCATGGTGACTCGCTGGCGATCCCAGTGCGTAGTTACATCAAGACGTTCACAGAAGAGTTTGAAGATCACATCAAACATCAACGTTGCCCCTTCAAGCCATGGCGCACAGGGAAGAGCAAGTCAAAGGTCTCTTCCGCCGCGTGATGTGTTGATTTCTAAAGGGTTAGAATGACGCTCCCTGCTTCGTGTTATATGAAAAGGGGAGTGTTTTTTTAGGTCAGCTACGGAATCTTTGTGTAAATGAACACAATCGGTGGTTGAAGTTATAAAGATGTGTTGATAGAGAGTTCGCGTGGAGTTTGTGTCTTTGTTGCCCTGTGTGGGGTGGCGGATACAAGGTCTCATTAAAGCCTGGAGCAGTGGCGAAGGGTTTTGACACTAAGACGTTTACGAGCAGCATTGTGGCGACATGGCTCACTGGAGAGTCTGTGTGGGCAATGTGCATTAATAAACCAGTCACGATGGGATGACATCGGAGGCAGAGGCAATGGGTTTTTGGGAATCCCTATTTTTTTGGATTTTCGCGTTTGGAGCAGTTCTTTCAAGTGTAGCAGTGGTTGCGATGCGCAACCCGCTGTACAGTGCTCTCGCGCTAGTTCTGGACTTTTTCTTCTTCGCAGGACTTTACGGGCTGTTGTCCGCGCACCTTATGGCGATTACGCAGGTGTTGGTGTATGCGGGGGCGATCATGGTGCTGTTCCTGTTCATTATCATGTTGTTGAACTTGCGTGATGACGAGCTGGGCCAGTTTGAGTTCAGGATCCATCACCTGATAAGTGCAGGGGCGATCGGCGGCTTGTTGTTCTTTGTGGCGACAGCGATCACCCCGCTTGTGGATATGGATAAGGTCTCGGCAGATCGTGAAGAGCAGGCCAAGGCGTATGAGGCAAGCCTCAAGACCTACGAGAATAATCTTGCACAGGTTGAAGGTGAAACTGACGAGAAGGTCAAAGCTGAAAAGTTGAAGAAACTTGAGGCGAGTAAGCCTGCGATGACGCTTCAGAGCCGCACAGCGATCAAGGGTCCTCTGTACGCTGATTTGAACGAGAGTGGTCTTGAGCGTGTTTGGCAAGAGCGTTTGGCACGTCATGAGTCAGGCCAGACAGCGATCAACCAGGGCAAGTGGTCACGTTTTGACAAGAGCACACCGATGGTGTTGCCCGAGAGCCTGTCTGGAGATGACAGGGCGAGCTTCGGGACCATTGAGCCCATGAGTATCTTGATTGTGAACCGCTTTGTGGTGCCATTTGAGCTTACAGCGCTGCTGTTGCTGGCTGCCATTGTTGGTGCGGTCATCATTGCCAAGAGACGCTTGTAGAAATTATCGGTGCATACATCGACAGGAATTAATGGAGAGGCCACGTTCGGCCTCACTAAACATAGAAGGGCATTGAGAACATGTTCGAACCTACATTGACACATTATCTGATACTCGCCGCGATCACATTCTGCATAGGTGTGTTTGGCGTCATGGTAAGGCGTAACGCGATCACCTTGTTTATGTGTGTGGAGCTGATGTTGAACTCGGTCAACCTGACCTTCATCACCTTCAGTAAATATCGCGTGGATATGGATGGCCATATTTTCGGGTTCTTTGTGATGGCTGTTGCTGCGGCTGAGGCTGCGGTGGGTCTTGCTATCATTCTGCACCTGTTCAGGCACAAGCGCAGTGTGGATGTGGAAAGGGCGGATGCTCTTCAACTCTAAGAGAAGGTGGTGTCAACGTTTGAGTTAGGCACCACAAGACAGGATAACGAAGTGACAGCTTTTATGCTCTGATTCGACGTCATGAGTCAGGGTGTTAAAAGTGTAAGAATCATTACTTAATACATGATGTAGCAAAGGCTTGCTGGCATGCTCTATCAAGATCAGTTTTACTACCTCGGCCTAATCGTCCTGATGCCTCTTATTGGGGCTCTCATTAACGGGATTATAGGTGCAAAACTTCCGCGCAAATTCGTGGACGTTATTGCGTGTGGCTCAATTTTAATGTCGTTTTTCTTCTCCTTGATCAGTATCAAGGCGTTGGTCGAAAATGCGACCCATGTGAAGAACGCCGAAGGGGTGGTGGAGACGGTTTATGGCCACCTGTCCTATACTGCGTATCACTGGATCTACGCAGGTGACTTTGGTGTGGACCTGGCGTTTATGTTGGATCCGCTGACATCACTGTTGCTGTTGTTGATTACAGGGGTTGGTTTCCTGATTCACCTGTACTCCGTGGGGTACATGGCTGATGATCCCTCCAAGTGGCGTTATTTCTCCTACTTGAACTTGTTCTGCTTCGCGATGCTGTTGCTCGTGCTTGGTAAGAACATGCTCGTGACCTTCATCGGTTGGGAGGGCGTGGGTCTTTGTAGTTACCTGTTGATTGGTTTCTGGTACACCGACGACGAGAAGGCTGCTGCTGGTCAGAAGGCGTTCATCGTGAACAGGGTGGGTGACTTTGCGTTCCTTGTGGGAATGTTCATCCTCTACTATGAGACTCAGACACTTGATTACATCCAGCTCAAGGAATTTGCGACCAACGCTGCATTGATTCAGCAGATCGCTCCTGTGGCGTGGTTGATTGTCCTCTTCATGTTTATCGGTTGTACTGGTAAATCTGCTCAGATTCCTCTCTATGTTTGGCTTCCAGACGCGATGGCAGGTCCTACGCCTGTGTCCGCTCTGATTCACGCCGCAACCATGGTGACCTCTGGAGTGTTCTTGCTCTCAAGGTTGAACTGGCTTGTGACCATTAGTTACGAAGTGATGGCTGTGATTGCCTGGGTTGGTGCGTTGACTGCGTTCTTTGCTGCAACCATTGCGATTACACAGAATGATATCAAGAAAGTGCTCGCGTACTCCACCGTGTCTCAGCTTGGCTACATGTTCCTTGCTGTGGGTGTGGGAAGCTTTACTGCAGCTGTCTTCCACCTGATGACACACGCATTCTTCAAGGCATTGATGTTCCTTGGTTCTGGTAGTGTGATTCACGCCATGCACCACGAGCAGGATATGCGCAAGATGGGTGGTCTCAAGAAGTATATGCCCGTAACCTCCAAGACATTCCTCGTGGGTTGTTTGGCTATTTCAGGTTTCCCTCTGTTCAGCGGTTTCTTCTCCAAGGATGCAATCCTCTGGGGTGCGCTTTCCAATACACACGTCCTCGGCGTGGTGGGTGCTCAGGAGCAGATTGGTGACATCACCGTGATGCGTGGCGAACCCTCTGCAGTAGCGCAGATTCTGACCACAAAACCTCTTGAGCTTATTTCTGCGGGTGGTCCTGTGGATGTGAACTGGCTGGTACAGATTACTTCCTGGGGGACATTCATCCTCGCCGTGATCACTGCTGGTATGACAGCGTTCTACATGTTCCGCTTGTACTTTATGACATTTGAGGGTGAGTGCCGTGCAGATGAGCACACCAAAGCGCACCTCCATGAGTCACCTGTGTCCATGACAATTCCCCTGACCGTGTTGGCAGTGCTCTCATTGCTCGGTGGTCTCACGGGTTGGCCTCACTTCATCGTGCATGGTTTGCACTTCCCACCAGAAGGTTTTGGTCTGTTCTTTGAACACTGGTTCTCCGAGCTCTTCCAGGTGACTAATGACTACAGGATCTTGACTCGCTTTGGCGCGCATGCCTATGGCTGGGAAGCTGTCGCGACCGTGTCCGGCTTGATTGCAGGTCTCAGTGGTATCGGTCTGTCCTGGTACATGTATATGAAGAATCCCGAGATTCCTGGTCTTATTCAGGAGAGGATCAAGGCGCTTCACGGATTCGTGCAGCAGAAATACAAGGTCGACGAGTTCTATGGCTTTGTGTTCGTAAAAGGATCAATCAAGTCTGGTGAAGGTATGACGTTCTTTGACAAGTACATCCTTGATGGTGTGCTTGTGAACGGAGCGGCTGCGCTGATGGCGACGGCAGGACGTATCTTGCGTCACTTGCAGAGCGGTAATGTGCAGCGTTATGCAACATATATCACGCTAGGTGTGGTGTTGGCGCTTGTCGCGCTGATGCTCAGAATGTAAAGAGAGGCACCCTCGCTTCAGAGGGTGTTCTATTGAAAGTAAGTTAGAGTCTGGTTTGGGTTCGGCATCTGAAGACTTCGCCAATGGCCCAAACTGTTTGATAAACCTCAAGCAAGAGAACTTGACACAATGCTAGAAGCAATGGGTCTGACGACATTGTTCTCCTCCTTCTTGGCGCTTGGTGCGCCGCTCACAGAGGCAGGTACGTTTCCATGGTTATCCGTGGTGACATTTGCTCCGCTCCTTGGTGTGATTGCATTGATGCTTATGCCAAAAGAGCAGGACCAAGCGGCACGGACAACTGCGCTGATCTTTACGATTGGCACATTCATTATCAGCTTGGGGGTCATGGTATTCTTTGATCCTCAGATGACCTTGCTCCGAGGAGCTCCGTTCACCTTCCAGATGGTGGAAGGGCCAGTGAACTGGATCCCCATGTTGGGTATTCATTATGCACTGGGTGTGGACGGGATCAGTCTCTGGCTCATCATGTTGACGACGTTTCTGATGCCGATCGTGATCCTGTCGACCTATTCGGCGGTGGGCAAGCACGTGAAGGAGTACATGATCTGTCTTCTGTTGCTTGAGACGGCGATGTTGGGCGCGTTGGTTTCCCTGGATGTATTCTTGTTTTACATCTTCTGGGAGATGATGCTTATCCCGATGTACTTCATTATTGGTATCTGGGGTGGCGAGGATCGTATCCAGGCGGCGGTGAAGTTCTTCATCTACACGCTTGTAGGTTCCTTGTTGATGTTGATTGCCATTTTGTATGTGTACTTCAAGGTGGGTGCGCAGACAGGTGAATACAGCTTCCTGTTTGCTGATTTGGCTGCGGTGCAGTTGAGTTACAACGAACAAATCTGGCTGTTTTTGGCTTTTGCGCTGGCGTTTGCTATCAAGGTTCCTCTTTTCCCATTCCATACATGGCTTCCACTTGCTCACGTGCAGGCTCCCACAGCTGGTTCTGTGGTTCTCGCTGGTGTGATGCTGAAGATGGGTACATATGGTTTGCTTCGCTATGCATTCCCTCTGTTCCCTGACGCATTCAAGGTGTTTGCCCCTTATATCGCAGTGCTTGCAGTGGTTGGTATTATCTATGGCGCAATCGTCGCCATGGTGCAGCCTGATGTGAAGAAAATTGTGGCCTACAGTTCAGTGAGTCACCTTGGTTTCTGTGTGCTTGGTCTTGTCGCAATGACACCACAGGCATTGCAGGGCGGTCTCTTCATTATGCTTGCTCACGGTATTGCAACAGGCGGCTTGTTCCTTGCGGTTGGTATCCTTTATGAGCGCCGTCACACCAAGAAGATCGCAGCGTTTGGTGGTGTGGCCAAGTCCATGCCCGTATTCTCTGCCTTGTTCATGGTTATCGTGATGGCAAGTGTGGGGCTTCCTGGTTTGAACGGTTTTGTGGGTGAATTCCTGACATTGATTGGTTCATCCAGAAGTCACTTCCTGTACTTCAACAAGCCAATTACTGCGCAGTCCGTGCGTAATGCTGAAACAGGCGAGCTTGGATGGGCATGGCTTGAGAACACAACAATGCCATCACCTGACTCCTTGCAGCATGTTGGTCCTGAGATTACTGCAATCATCCTCACTGCAGTGGCGACACTCGGTGTGATTTTTGCCGCAGCTTACCTCCTCTGGATGTGGCGCCGTGTGATGTTTGGTCCTCTTGATAAGGAAGAGAACAAGCAGCTCAAGGATCTGAACGCTCGTGAGTTGACTTACATGATCCCCATGGTCTTGATGGCAGTCTTTATGGGCGTGTTCCCTAACTTCTTCCTGAGCCGTATGGAGCCCGCAGTTCATCAGTTCTTGACCTACATGGACCAAAATATCACCACTGCAAAGGGTGTGGTTCGTGTGGAGGGTATGGATGCACAGGTGCTGCCCAAAGGCCCCATGATTTCATCAGACAAGGAAGAGGAAGCTCACTAAGTTTGACAGGCTTCTTCACTGGAGGTGGTGTGTTACAAACCACACCACCTCTCATTCTTAAGAAACAAAGAGGCTCTTCATCACAGCGAAGAAGGGCGTGACTCAAGATACGAGAGAGAGAGCGACATGCTGTCCAACCTCCTGATAACCCAATTTTCTACGTTGGCCTTGCTGACACCACCAGTTGCTGCTGAGTACATGGCGTTGGTTCCAGGTGCTATCGTGTCTGTGCTGGCCTTGATTATCATCCTGGTGGATTCTTTCCACCGTCCTGGCACACGACGAGATTACCTGGCTTACTTTAGCGCCATTGGGCTCGCTCTTGCTGGTTTTAGCGCGTACGTCCTGTGGGATAACACGCTTGCAGGGCCTGTATTTAATGGCATGCTCTATCTTGATAAGTTTGGCTTGTTCTTCGCCATTCTGGCCTGCCTTGCAGGTGGTCTTGCTGTGTTGCAGGCTCCCTCTTACATGAGGTTGGTGAGAATGGATCGTGGTGAGTACTACATGTTGGTGCTCTTCAGCGTGGCTGGCGCGATCTTTATGGCGAATGCTGCTGATATGCTGACCTTGTTCATCGCGCTCGAAGTGATGTCCATTCCTGTATACTGCCTCGCGGGTTATCTCCGTCGCGATGGGCGAAGTGCAGAAGCTGCCTTGAAGTACTTTATCCTCGGAGCCTTCTCCGCAGGTCTTATGCTTTATGGCATCTCCCTTATTTACGGTGTGACAGGCACAACTAGCCTTGAGTTCATCGGCCGTAATCTTTCCATTATCATTCACGATCCAGACCCCGCAGGCGCGCTTGCAAGTGGCAACCTGATCACCGTGGGTATGCTGCTCATCTTCAGTGGCTTTGCATTCAAGATTGCTGCAGTGCCATTCCATATCTGGACTCCTGATGTCTACACAGGCAGCCCCGCTCCTGCAGTGGGTTACATGTCTACAGCGGTGAAGGCTGGCGCAATTGCTGCCATGCTCCGCGTGTTGTTGATTGCCTTTGAGGATCCTGTCCTCCGCGGCGGTTTCAATGGATTTGGTTGGCTTGATGTGGTCTTCTTCTGTGCTGCTGCAAGTATGGTGCTTGGTAACGTTGTTGCCATCATGCAAAAGAACGTCAAGAGGATGTTGGCATACTCAAGTATCGCACACGCAGGATACCTTTTGGTTGGCGTGGCCGCCTCCTCTGCATCGCCCGAGTTCTTCCTCCATCATGACACTGTGTTGTTCTACCTTGCGACCTACACCGCAGGTACTGTGGGTGCATTTGGCGTGCTCAGTATCCTTGGTAAGAATGGTCGTCCAGTGGAGACTTACGACGACCTTGCAGGGCTTGGGCTCAAGTACCCTGTGGCTGGCGTGTTGATGGGTCTGTTCATGTTCTCCAGTGCAGGTGTTCCTCCATTTGGTGGCTTTGTGGGTAAGCTTTACATCTTTAGTTCGGCAGTACAGGTGGGCAACACCACAGGTGAGTTCTCCTTTATTGGTCTTGCTCTTGTGGGTGTGTTGAGCAGCGTCGCAGGCGCTTACTATTACCTCAAGGTGCTTGTGTCGATGTACATGAAGAAGGCTGATGAGAAAGCTGATACTGAGATGGTCATGACAAGCTCTGCAAAAGTGTCTCTGTTTGCTTCTGCACTGCTGACTCTTGCTCTGGGGATCTTCCCTGGCTTTGCTATCGAGATGGCGCGTGAGAGTATGGTCGACTTCCAAGGACCTTCTGCCACAACACAGAAGGTGCAGGAACAAGGCCGTCAGCAACTTGAAGAGATGCGTCAGAAAGAGGCATCCTCAAGAGTGGTTGCAGATGGAGTGCCACAGGGTTAAGGTTATCTCATAATGTGTTCTTGGTTTTTGATTCCAAGAAGATAGTGTGAACACAGGTCATATTCTTGACCCTCTTCACAGGGCGTGTTATCTCAGATGTAGTGGGGCAACACGCCTTTATATTATAAACTTACTCAAAATACTCCCTCAGGCATCTGAGTTTCTTGACGAGGGGGTATCATGTTTTGATGGACACCAAGGAGCAGTGACACATGGCTCACACCATTCTGGTTGCAGATGATAGCAAAACCATTCGCAAGATTGTTGAGATGGCGCTCAAGGCTTCTCCTTTCGAAATTATTGAAGCTTCAAGCGCACGTTCGACCATGGAGGCAATCCAGAGAGGTCCTGATGTGATCCTGTTGGATTACTTCATGCCCGATGGAAGTGGCTATGAGATTTGTCGCGCACTCAAGGGGAATCCATCCACACGTCATATCCCTATCGTGATGATGGGCGGTACGTTCAAAAATTTTGATGAGAATCTTGCTCGTCAATCAGGCGCAGATGGCGTGATCAAGAAGCCTTTCGTGGTGGATGATCTCCTTCGTGAACTCGAAAGCGCCATGGCGGGTGGTTCACAACAGGCAGCTCCAGCACCCGTGGCAGCAACACCAAGTGCGCCAGCACCTCCCCCCAATCCGTTCTCCGCAGCAGGTGGACGCGCAGGCACCAGCTCTCCTGGTCGCCCCAGCACACCTCCTCGTCCGACTCCTCCAACGCAGGGGTCTCAGCCTCGTATTCCTACACCTGTGCCTCAGCAAAGGAATACAACCCCTCCTCAAGCAAATTCTCAACCAAGCATCGATCCAGGTCGTCCAGTGGCAGGAGCTCCTGCTGCTGCACCTCAACCAGGTGTGGATAAGGCCGAGCTTGAGTCGATGATTCGTAGCGAGGTTCAACGCGCCGTGCGTGAGGAACTTCCTGGGTTGCTCCGCAACGTGATGGGAGATCTCTTCCAGCAAAAGATCCTTCCACGCCTTGTCAAACACAGCGAGGAGCGTGTGAATACCATGTTGAATGAACAACTCGCTCGCCGCGTCCAGGAACAGGTACGCGTAGAGCTTGAGCAGCTGCTTCGCGAGGACTAATCCTCTCTTTCTTTGTGTAGCTTGCTCTGTCCAAAGTCCATTTCCACAGAACTCTCTGTGGAGTGGGCTTTTTTATTTGTTGACGCATGGTGCCAAGGCTCGCTACACACGTTGTATTTGTCACTATCATGGCTTTGATCGGGACGCTCCTGATGCTATGACAGTGATTCTCTCTGGTGACGGACATTTGTCATGTGCGCCGCTTTATTCTGTATACCTGGGCTTGATGTAAAAGCCCTGCTCTTTGGAGGATGATATCATGAAGATCGATCAGACATATAACCCTGTTGAGGTTGAGTCTGGATGGTATGAGTTCTGGATTAACAAAGGCCTTTTCAAGGCAAATGAACACTCAGATAAACCCCCTTATACGATCGTGATTCCTCCTCCCAATGTGACGGGCTCACTGCACATGGGCCATGCGTTGTTTGTGACCTTACAGGACATCTTGATTCGCTGGAAGCGTATGCAAGGTTATGAGGCGCTCTGGTTGCCAGGGACTGACCACGCAGGGATTGCCACACAGGTTGTGGTTGAGCGCTTGCTGGAGAAAGAGGGCACAACGCGTCAGGAGATTGGTCGTGAGGCTTTCCTTGAGCGCGTGTGGCAGTGGAAGGAACAGTCTGGTGGGCGTATCATCGAGCAGCTCAAGCGCCTAGGCGCTTCGTGTGACTGGGAACGTGAACGCTTCACCATGGATCAGGGACTCTCCGATGCTGTGACCACGATCTTCGTCAAGATGTATGAAGATGGCTTGATCTATCGTGGCGACCGAATGGTAAACTGGGATCCAGTCTCTCAAACGGTGGTGTCAGACCTTGAGGTTCTGACCTCCAAAGAGGGCGAGCGTGGTAAGTTCTGGCATTTGCGTTACCCGCTTGCTGATGGATCGGGTCATATCATTGTGGCGACAACTCGTCCTGAGACCATGTTGGGCGATACTGCCGTGGCGGTTCATCCTGAGGATGAACGTTACAAGGATCTTATTGGCAAAATGATCAAGCTTCCGCTCGTGGACAGATTGATTCCTATCATTGCTGATGAAGAGCTTCCCGATCCTGAAAAGGGTTCTGGTGCTGTGAAGGTGACGCCTGCACATGATCCAAACGATTACGCATGTGGTCAGCGCCATGATCTGCCCATGATTCAGGTCATTGGCCTGGATGCCACGATGATGGCCTCCACATGTCCTGAAGATTTTGCTGGTCTTGATCGTTACGAGGCCAGAAAACTGGTGGTCCAAAAGTTTGATGAGCTTGGTCTCTTGAAAGAGACAGAAGAGATCACCTACTTCCCAGGAAGAAGCGAGCGTAGCAACACCATTGTTGAGCCACTTGTGTTGAAGCAATGGTTTGTCAAAGGTGAGCCTCTTGCCAAACCTGCCATTGAGGCTGTGGAGTCTGGTCAGACCAAAATTGTGCCTGGTTTGTGGAAGAAGACATATGACCACTTCATGTACAACATCCGCGACTGGTGTATCAGCCGTCAGATCTGGTGGGGGCATCAAATCCCTGCCTGGTATGGTCCTGATGATACAATTTTTGTGGCTCGTAATGAGCAAGAAGCGCTTGAAAAGGCCGAGGCTCATTATGGTAAAAGCGTGGAGCTGACGCGCGATTCGGATGTGCTTGATACATGGTTCTCAAGTGGCTTGTGGCCATTCTCCACACTGGGGTGGCCCGAAAAGACTGACGCGCTTGAGAAGTTCTACCCAACACAGGTGCTCGAGACGGGCTCTGACATCCTCTTCTTCTGGGTTGCCCGTATGATGATGATGGGCATTTACGCCATGGGCAAACCTCCATTCTCTGATGTGTACCTCCACTCCATGGTCCGCGATGAGAACGGCAACAAGATGAGTAAGGTCAAGGGGAACGTGATTGATCCTCTTCACATGGTGTATGGCGCGAAGAAGAGCGATCTTGATTCGGATATGCACCGTGAACTCATCAAGAAGATCAAGAAAGACAAGCTCAAGATCGTGGATGAAGAAGGTGCAGAGGTTGATGGCATTCCTTCTCAGGGGGCTGATGCGTTGCGCTTTACGCTCGCTGTGCTCGCTGTCCAGGCCAATGACATCAAGCTAAACATCAACCGCATGGAAGGCTACCGCGCGTTCCTGAACAAGCTGTGGAATGCATCCAAGTTTGCGTTGATGAACATGGATGGTTTTGAGCCTGCTGCTTACAGTGCCTATTCGTCCGAGTGGTCTGACGCCAGCCAGATGCCCTTTGTAAAAGAGGATCTCAGCCTTGCAGATCGTTGGATTCTTGGACGCCTTGAGCATATTGTCGGTGAGGTGACCTCTGCTCTTGATGACTACAAGTTCAATGATGCCGCTCAGGGGCTTTACCACTTTGTGTGGCATGAGCTTTGTGACTGGTACATCGAGCTGACCAAGTCCACGCTGTACTCCGAAGGTGAGGAGCATCGTAAGGCCAAGGCTGCAACGCGTGCGACGCTCTCGTACGCGCTTGATGTGTCCTTGCGCTTGTTGCACCCCATCGTGCCGTTTATCACTGAGGACATTTGGCAGTCGATGCCTCTTGCAGAGGACCGTCCCGAGAGCATCATGGTTGCAGCATGGCCTGTTTCACAGCCCATGCTCAAGGAGTTTGACTACGCAACAGAGTCAATGTCCTGTGCAATTGATGTAATCTCTGCCATTCGTAACATCCGTGGTGAAACCAACATCAAGCCAAGCACTCGTATTGCTCGCGTGGACCTCGTGGTCCAGAGCAAGGATGTGAGAAAGCAGCTTGAGGACACCATGGAGTACCTCTCTGCGATTGCTCGCTTTGATGCTGCTGATATCCTCTCTCCTGAAGAGGCTGATGCGCGTCAGGAGACCGTGGCGACCGCAGTGGTGCGTGGCATTGAGATCAGAATCCCTCTCAAGGGATTGATCGATGTGGCCGAGGAGCAAGAGCGTCTTGGTCGTGAGATCGAGCGTATTGAAAAGGACATTGCCTTTGTGAGCAAGAAGCTGAACAACGAGAAGTTTGTGCAAAAAGCCCCCGAAGCAATTGTCAACAAGGAGCGCGCCAAACTTGCTCAGTTTGAGCAAGCCAAGGAGGCTCTCCTCAAGAGTTTGACCGAGCTTGAGAAGCTTGCCTGAGTCAAGCTAAAATGAACGCACAAGAGAGGCGCAAGTCTATCCTTTTTTACGCGTAAAAAAGGATAGACTTGCGCCTCTCTTGATCTGAGGTATGAATAAAGAGGGCTGCTTTATGGTTATGTTGAGCAGGTGCCTTGTGAATCACTGTGTGGCGATGTGGTAATCTCATGCAGGTTTAGTTAGAGTGATTCACAGGCTGCTTTAGGTAGTCTGCTTTGTTTAGTTGATCTTCTCCAGTGTCTCGAAGCTATGGCATCACGACAACAAACCCTGTGGGACTGGGCATCAGAGAGTGCTCAGTACAACGTCGAAGAGATTCGACCCAAAGTAAAAGGGAAGCTTGCCCTCGGTGAACTTCCTGCTGCGCCTGCGCGAGAAATGTTTGACATGATTCGCAAGGCACGCGAGCTGCACCTTGGACTGGAAGGGTACTTGGGCAAGATCAACCTGTCGCTGACCAACAATCGACGACGCATGTTGACGGTCAAGCTCAAGCGAGAGGCCAAAACCAGAGCACCTTATTACGAGCTTCGTCTCCATCACATGTTTCTTGGCTGTGGTGAAGAGGTCATGGCCCAACTTGTAGGGTTTATCCGCGGAGAGGATGCCGCTCGTCAGCAAATTCAGAGATTTATCCAGCGCAACAGAGAGGCGATTTCCCATGATGTGGAGCATGCGGACCTCAATGATCTTGGTCAGTTCCATGATCTTGAATGGCTGATGAAGAAGGCTTCAGACCTGTTGCAGAACGACCCCGAACTGGAGGGGATCAAGATCACCTGGGGAAGAAAGGGGAAGGGCAAGCGTAGCATTCGTCTGGGGAGCTATGATTTTGAGCAGCGTCTGGTAAGAATACATCCTTCTCTTGATCAGCGCTGGGTTCCAGGCTTTTTTATTGAATATATTATTTATCACGAGCTCTTACATGCGCTCTATCCACCTGTGGATGATGGTTCTGGACGTCGAGACGTGCACACCAAGGAATTTCGACAGATGGAAGAGCTTTATCCTCATTACAAGGAAGCTCTGGCGTGGGAAGCTCAACACATTCACTTGCTCTTACAATCTCAACATGATGAGTAAAAAGGTAACATGATCTCCAGACAACAATTTTCCTGTGTGACGGTGTCCCTGTGTGTCCTGATGTGTTTGATTCAGGCATGTGATCACAAACAAAAACAACCTCACAAAACAACACCTGTCACGCCTGTGGATGCTGCCTCCGATATAACCGACAGCACCACGACAGACACAACACAGAACGGGGCTGCGACACTTGAGGTCAAGGACGTTGGACCATCAGCACCTTCTATCTTTGTGCTCAATGGGATGAAAGGTTACACCGAACCATGTGGCTGTACACTTGATGTGATGGCTGGTGGCATCGATCGTATCGCAGGTTACATTGAAAAGCGTCAGAGTATGGCCACGTCAAGCTTCGTGATTGATGGTGGTAATATCTGGTTTGAAGCACCTACCATTCGTGAAAGTCGCGTTCAGCAGGAAAAGCTCAAGGCATCACTGCTGGCCAGGGCCTACAAGGATCTTGGCGTAGGCTTTACTGTGCCTGGGCCAAATGATTTTGCTCTGGGCGCAGACTTCTTTCAGGAATTGACCACAAAAGCCCAGATGACTCCCGTTGCTGCGAACCTGACAATCAAGGGTGAGCCCTTGAAAGGGACCTTTAGCAAGGAACTTGACGGGGTCAAGGTGGGGTTTGTAGGCGTGGTAGATCCTGCACTCTTTACAGAGGTTGCTGATGTCAAGGCGACCGAGGCGTTGGATGCCTTGAAGGCAGGTGTGAAGGCCCTTGAGGATGATGGTGCTTCCGTTATTGTGTTTGTATTTCAGGGGGATATGCCTGAGGCTAAGGAGCTTGTGAACAAGGTTCCCGAGGTGGACTTTGTGCTTGCAAGTTACAAGGTTGAGGAGACGGACCGCGTCGATGCTCTGGAGCACGCTTCTGCAATGCAGGTGTTTGATCAGGGGCGCTACGTGGGTGTATTAAAGCTGTATCCCAAGGGGGAGGCGTCGGATCGATTTGAGAATGCACGCACTGGTAGTAAGTCCGAGCTTGAGAGTGTGCAGCGTCAGATCGCGTATGTGAATGCGAATATCAATAAGCTACCTCCTGCTGCTCCAGGTGAGGAGTCACCCATGCTTGCAAGGCTCAGGCAACGCCTTGAGAGCTTGAAAGAAGAGGAGCAGAAGATTAAGCACGCTGCGGTGGAAGTGCCCGAGAAGGGCAATGCGTTCATCTGGCAGGCTGTGCGTATGGATGAGGGGTATCCCGAGGATGCCGAGATCAAAAAGGCCAAGGAAGAGCTAAACCATGAGATCAAGCGTGTGAACGCCAGTCAGGATTTCGAGCTTGTTCCTGCCATTGATGGACAGGCATTTTATGTGGGCAACAACCAGTGCAAGACATGCCATGCCGAGGCTTACTCATTTTGGGAGAAGACCAATCATGGCAGCGCCTTGCATACGCTTGAAGAGAAGGGCAAGGAGTTTGATCAGACCTGTGTGAGTTGTCACGTGGTTGGATTTGAAAAGCCTGGCGGCAGCGTGCTTGGCAAGCTTGAGTATGAAGTGGAGCTTGGTGATCAGGGCTACAAGGTGCAGAAGGATCTGAAGAATGTGGGCTGTGAGAACTGCCACGGCCCTGGCTCGTTCCATGTGGAAGCGGCTCTCTTTGGTAAGAAGGGAGATCCCAAGCAGTGGATTAATAACGTGATTGATGAACGCACCTGTATGGAGTCCTGCCACGTACAGGAACACTCACCACGATTCAATTTTGATGTGTATGTCAAACAGATCACAGGTGAAGGTCATCAACGAAAAGTGGATTAACGATGAATGGAGCGTGTGTTACACTCTGGAGGAGGGTAATACGCGCTCAAAATCACATGATTTTTCTTGGTGGTTCTGTTCATTCCATGATAGGACTTAACAGAACCAGTTCGCCTTTTTCTTGTTGAGAAAGAACCTTGTTTTGAACCACGGGTGAGAGAAGGATATCTCCATGCTCAGGAAGTTTTTGAACCTCTTTAAACATGATGACGCGCAAGCTCAGGGTGAGCTTGAGGGGAGTTATCTTGACTACCTGTTGAGTCATGTTGAGGAAGGGGTCTCACAAGAGTTGCAGGTGTGTCAGACACATGACCCCCTGTTGCTGGTTATCACGACGACCTTGCGCGTGGCCATGCCTGGAGCATGGAGCGATCTGATCACAAGGCCCATCGTTGATCCCAATCAGGTCGCCATGGTGCGTAGTACACCGCCTCCGCCACCTGCAAGCTCCAAAATACCTCCGCCTCCACCCCCCGGGGCAAGTATGGAGGAAGATCCTCAACGCGCAGATGACACCAAGGAACTTCCTGTGGATGAGCTTCTGATTGAAGAAGCCATCGCAGAAGACGTGGAAACTGTTGAAGAGCAACGTCCACGCACTGAAGAACTCGATATTGATGCCGAGCTTCTGGATGAGGACTCCGATCTGATCGAGGAGATTTCAACGCCACAACGCTCCGTTGCTCATGACGCAACTGGTGAGTTCAAGCCTCTGAAGAGCGCTCCAGCACCTTCCGAGGATGATGAGGACGATCTTCCTCGTTTGGATAATCGTGAAGTGCTCCAGGCGGGTCGTGTCTTCCTCGGGATGTTGATTGAGAACGACAGGCTTCCCCTTGAGCTTCAGCTTGGTCTTGAAGAGCTTGGGCTCTCTCGTGACCTGTTGATGGGTCAACACCTTGGCGAGAAGAACCTTGAGCAGAAAGCGCAGCAGCTGCTTCGTATCGTCGAGCGTAAGTTCAGCGAAGGGCAGTTCAGTCAAGCTCGTATCTTGCTTCAGCTCTTCCAGACCGATCGTGCGACACGTGTACGCAACGACCGAAACATCTTCTACGAAGATATGATTCAGCGCCTGGGCATTCGACGTCGCCATCCTGTGGCGGATGACTTGCTCGAAGAATACAAGCAGCTTGAGCTGTCGGATGAGCCTCTGGAGTCACTCTCTACCTGGCTTGATCACAAGATCTTTATCAAGTTCCACCTCTTCTGTCGTCGTACTCAGGAAGTCGAACGTTGGACTGCGCTTGCGGACCAGTTTGAACAACCTGGTGGCAAGGACCTTCTGTTGCGTTACCTTCCGCCCAAGCGCTGGAGGCCATTCTTCAATCAACTTCAGGAAGATGGACAGCCTCTTAAAAACAGTGCAGCAAGGCATGAAGGCGGAGATCTCGTATCGCTTGTGTCCAGGCATATTCACTCGGATACACTCTCCACATATGTGGTGAATCACATTCGAACCTGCTACTTTGTGCTGCGTGCGGTAGGTGATACCGGGCTTGAAAAGTATCTGGATACATTCTTCAACTGGACTGAATCCTCTTTGAACTACAATGCAACACTCTTCTTGCCCGAGCTCTACAGGCGCTCCATGGGTGAGACGGATTTGATGCGCACAATCTTTGTCGATCTGTACTCACGTCATCTTCGTGGAGCTGCTGAGGCATGGCTTGAAAAGCTCACAGAGCAAGATATTCGCGATGCGATGGAGAAAGCCTCCAAGACCCTTCAGGGATGCAACCTCAATGATGTGCCTCCTGGAAACTATGACCTTGGTGGTTTCATCTTCGATGCTCTGTTTGACGTGACCTATCCCACACCAGAGTTTGCATTCAAGGTACACAGGTTGACCTGAGGTCAACCTGACGACAATGCACCTGACGACAAAAGGGGCGACCTGTTGCGCAGCAACAGGTCGCCCCTTTTGTCGTCAGGTGCATTGTCGTCAATCAAATTTAACCTTGTCCAGATCATAATCCTTGAGCTTGTAGAGCAGGGCTCTATGGCTGATCTCAAGCAAACGTGCGGCCTGACTTCGGTTCCCCTTGGTCTTCTCCAGCGCGCGTCGGATGAGGATGCGTTCTAGCATGAGCGTCATCTTCTTGATGGATTGCTCATCTGATTGAAAAAGCTGGTGAATTTCGTCGGTGCTCTCACGTATTTTGTCGGGTAATACGCTCAGTTCAATGTGTGAACCCATCGACAGCACAGCGCCTCTTTCAATGGCGTTTTGCAATTCTCTGACGTTACCTGGCCATGAGTATGACTTGAGGCTCTTGAGCGCATCTTTTGTGAGCCCCTCAATTGAGGTGCCTTGTTTTGCGTTCTGCACGCCAATGAAGTGATCTATCAGCAAGTCGAGATCATCGATCCTCTCACGGAGAGAGGGGAGCTTGATGTTAATGACGTTGAGGCGATAGAAGAGATCCTCGCGAAACAAGCCTTGCTCCACGCGTTCATGCAGGTCGTGCAAGCTGGCAGCAATGATGCGTACATCGATCTTTGAGGAGTGATTTGCGCCCACACGACGCACCTCTTCTTCCTGGATGACTCGGAGTAATTTAACCTGTGTGGCCATGGGAAGTTCGGCGATTTCGTCGAGAAAGAGGGTGCCCTTGTGAGCCTCTTCAAAGAGACCTGCCTTGTCCTGAGAGGCATCGGTGAACGCGCCTTTTTTGTGTCCAAAGAGCTCGCTCTCGATGAGGGTTTCAGGAATTGCGCCGCAGTTCACAGCGATCCATGGTCCATCCTTTCTTGGCGACAGGTTGTGGATGGCCCGTGCAACAAGTTCCTTGCCCGTGCCGCTCTCTCCGCTCAACAGTACAGTGGAGCGGACTGTGGCGACGCGTTTCACCAGCTCAAATATCTTCTTCATCGCATCGCTTTGGCCAATGATGCCTGCAAATGCTCTGGATGAGTCATCGTGCTGTACAGCAACGCGGAGCGTCTCGTTTTCTTTCTGGAGTTTGAGCCTCTCACTTGCTTTGAGCACTGTGAGCAAGACTTCATCGCGTGAAAATGGCTTGTCAAAGTAATCGTATGCGCCGCGTTTAATCGCTTCAATGGCGAGCTTTTTACTGCCAAACGCGCTCATGATGAGGACCGTGGTGTCCAGTCCTCTCTTACGGATTTCATCAAGCAGTGTGAGCCCATCGATGTTTGGCATCTTGACGTCGCAAATGACCATGTTGTGTTTGCGCGCAAGCAGAGCCTTGAGCCCCTCTTCACCATCAGCAGCAAGATCGACCTGATAGCCTTCCTTGCGCAGATACATGCTGAGAATTGTGCGGATGTCTTCTTCGTCATCAATGACGAGGATGGAAATGCTCTGTGTCATGGTGTCCATGGTGTGAAGAGTTGAGCGTATAGTAGCGTTAGACCTTATTGACTTTACATTATCTAAGGTTTCTGTGAAGGGGTCGGCGTAAGCTTTTGGGACTTTTGCGGCTTTGAGAGCGCAAAGGTGAGCTTGAAGCAGGCTCCTCCAAATTCGGGGTGATGCCCATGTTCAAGTTCAATACTACCATGCATGCGCTGCATGATCCTGAGTGAAATGGCTAGCCCCAAACCTGTCCCTTTGCCAGGGTCCTTGGTCGTATAAAAAGGATCAAAGATACGATGTAGGTGCGCATCATCAATGCCAGGTCCATTGTCTATAAATCGTAGCTCAAGAGCATCGGCCTCATGGTTCACGCGGTGTTGAATCGTGTAGGTCCTGTCATGTTGTGACTGCTCGTGGAGCGCATCCGATGCGTTGATAATCAGGTTTAGCAGCACCTGAAGTGTTTGAGACGGATTTCCGTAAACCTCGGGTGTGCTTCTGTCCAAGGTGTTGATTATGCTGATATCTTTGGTCTTCCCTGTGGTGTTTGCTAGCTCAATGGCTTCTGACATACAGGTGTGTAGATCAAACATGGAGAGCTTAAATTCTTCTTCGGTATCGCTCCTGCTGTAGTCCAGCAACTCGCGTATAATACGTTGAATGCGATCAACTTGCTTGCAGATGCGAGAGGCGAGCATCTGGACTTCTTCAGGGGACATATCATCATCCTGAAGAAGCTCGGCGTAACCATATACTGCAGCCAGCGGGTTCCCCACCTCGTGCGCCACGCCCGCAGCGAGTTGTCCGATGCTCGCCAATTTTTCAGAATGAATGAGTGATTGTTGTGTGGAGATCAACTCCTGGTTTGCGTTGGCAAGCTGATGCACCTGATCAAGCAATTGCTTACGTTGCTGTGTAAGTTGTTGCAGCATGATGTTGAACTGCTCAGCGAGGCGTCCAAACTCGTTGGGAGAGATGACCGATACAGGGCTTGCGAAGTCTCCCTGGGAAGCTCTTTCCGTGGCCACTCCGAGCGTTTTGAGTGGTCGAATGACGAGGAATGTGAAAACCGCATAGCCCAGCACAAGAAGCAAGGTCAGCGTGAGCAGTGAGAAGAGGTACGAGCTTGTTCGGGCAAGCTGAATACTTGATTCCACACTTCTCAGGTCTGTGGCGAGGATAATCTGCCCCTGATGACTGCGAAGAGATGTGAACAGGTAGGTGGTGTGTCCCAGTGTATATGTTCTGGTTGTGACAGGATCTCGTGGTGAGTTTGTCTTGATGAACTCCATCCCGAGGTCTTCCAACTCACCCTGGTGTGATGCAAAAAGCTTGTGGCCATCGGCAGGCTTCCAGCCGACGAAGTCAATGCCTGAATCCTGTGCGTGTTTGGGGAGATAGGCGAGGATTTGCTCCGTGTTCTGTGCTGGGAGGAGCTCGACGAGCAAGGTGGCGTGGCTTAATGCGCGCTCCTTGGCCTGCTTCAGGAGCTCTCGTTGCGTAATCTTTAGCGTAATATTCGAGATGAGTAGGAGCGCGCCAAGGAGCAAGATGACCGCAGGGAGGAGGACCTGTGTACGGATGCCTCCTGGAATGTGTGCGTGGTGTGTTTTGGTCTTCTGCTCTTTGAGCAGGGGCATGTCATCTTGCGTGTTCAATGTAATCTGTGTCCTGACAGGTTGAGCGATGGATTAATAAATGTACATGTACAGCATGGAGATGGTGTCAGGAAGAAAGGGGCCAAAGAAGAAGTGTTCAAGGCCAGCAAGCACGATAAATGGGCCAAAAGGGATGGCTGCTCCAAACTCTTCATCATCATCTTCTTCATCCTCTTTGGATGTAGCATCCTCGTCTTTTTCGAGGTCTGTTGCAGCGTCATCGTTCAGGGGCTTATCTTCCTCATGTTGTTCAGCGTCATCGTGTGATGCAACAGGATCTTCGTCGAGGACTTCCTTGGCGTCCTTGACAAAGTTAATACCGAGTACAGTGGTGAGTCCTGCTGCCATGAGTCCCTGAATACTTGCAGCAAAGAAGATAAAGAGCAGGGCGGGCCAACCTAACCATGCGCCCATCATTGCCATCAATGTGACGTCGCCCCCGCCCATGCCTGGAACTCCTCGTAATAAAAGATAAATCAGGAAGATGGCGATGATGCTGACCGCCCCAAAGAGTGCGCCCATAAAGCTAATGGTGGGCGTGATGGGGGGCCAGAGATGCAACAGCTCTTGTGTGGAAAACAGGTAACCTATCACCCATGGACTTGCCAACCCAAGTAAGATCCCCGGGATGGATAAGGAGTGTGGAATGATAAACAACTCCAGGTCGATGAATGCGATGGAGACCGAGAGCGCGATAAAGGTAAAGTACATGAAGAATGGGATGAAGAGCTGTTGCATGTCGAGCATGGCCCAGTGCGACACACCATGGAGCATGGGTGTGGCGAGCTTTGCCCACAACAGCGCCGATAGGAGCCCCACAAGCGCTTCTACTGCGGCGTAGCGTCCACTGATTGGGGTTTTGCAGTGCCTGCACTGTGCGCCAAGCGCAATCCAGGAGACAATGGGGATGTTGTCATACCATGCGATGGAGTTTGAGCAGGTTGGACACTTGCTTCCTGGAAAGACCACAGACTCACCGCGAGGCACACGGTGGATGACCACGTTAAGGAAACTCCCGATAATGGAGCCAAATACAAAGGCAAAGAGCACGGAGACGAGGAGGAACATGTGGACTTCTCAGTGATAGAATATCTTTTGATATGTGAATGATCTTGAAGTGACTTCTTAAAGCGTCACGTCGTGGGACGCTTTGATGGCGCAATTGCTTCAGGGAGCGTTCTCACTAGAGTATGCAGCAGAGGGCGAGGTTGGAGAAAGAAAAAATTCACTCAAGTGGTCTGATCTGCCTCATCAACCCGAGTTTCTTCATCACGCGTCACCGCCTTATCCCTCCTGGATTTTTTCTTTCTCCAACCTCGCCCGAACCACACGAGGTGCGCGATGAGGACCACATCACTCAGGATGAGTAGACCTGATGCGATGAGGAGTGAGGGCTGGAGTGCGCGCGTTTCTAGTGCATCTTTGATCCATATTTCCTGTGGTTGCGCGCGATCATAGAGCAGGAAGGCAAGTCCAAGGCTCATGGCCAAATAAGTGAATGCGCTCAGATACTTGATGATGCTTCTCTGGTAGGTCCACGCCTCCATGTATAGCCATTTCCAGAGCCAGATGATGAACCATGCGAGGAAGACCATCCAGACGGACCACTCCGTGCGGTGTTGAAAGGCAAACAGGCAGGTGCATAACAGGGAGAAACCAATGGGAATGGTCATGGCCCAACCAAATGGAGTCAGGCTGATGCGACCTGGCAGGACGCGCTCCTTGATCGGCGGAGCATGTGAGTCCTTTTGACCAAGAACAACGCGTGGGAGTTCCTGTGAGGTGAGGGTGTCTTCGCCGTCCTCTGGTTCGCCTTGGCGAGGAGTCTGTGTGGTGTCCGTATCGGTCATGGCGAGCTGGCCTGAGTATGTATCAGGAGTGAGGAGGGGAGTGCATCATCGTATGCGAGGCGGGAACCTTACATGAGTTGAGGTAAGGTTTCAAAAGGAATCACGGCCTGTGTGTGGTGCAGTTCAGGTGTGGTGTTGTCTACAAGTTGTGCTATGTGGTGAGGCCGATGAGAGGAGAATCCTCGTGAAGATTGACTGCGTATGCTTGTGTGAGATGGAGTGAGTTCGATGTATTTTCAGGCATCAGAAGACGATTTTAAGCCACAAAAACCACTGGACTTTGGCACGTCCAGTTATGCTTTGCGCCCTGCGATGTACGATGATGTGACGCAGGAGCAATGGGCGGACTGGCGATGGCAGCATCGTCATCGCATACGCAAGCTTGATGATTTGAAGGCCTGTTTTGAGCTGACAGATCAGGAGGTTGAGGCGTTTGTCAGGAGCGAGGATTCCTTTCGCGTGGCGATCACGCCTCATTATGCAGCGCTGATGAATCGTCAAGATCCCGCATGTCCGTTGAGGTTGCAGGCCGTGCCTCAGGAAGGGGAGTTGACCACATATAACTTTGAGCTTGAAGACCCCTTGGGAGAAGAGGCTCATATGCCCGTGACAGGGATCACGCATCGTTATCCTGACCGCGTCTTGTTTTATGTAAGCCATCACTGCCCCGTGTATTGTCGACATTGCACGCGAAAGAGAAAGGTGAGTGACCCCAACACCACAGCATCACGAGCGCAGCTTGAGTCGGGGCTTGATTACATTCGCCGCACGACCTCTGTGCGTGATGTGTTGTTGTCAGGAGGCGATCCGTTGACACTTTCGGATGAGCGGCTTGGTGAATTGCTCAAGGAACTCAGGGCGATCAAGCATGTGGAGGTCATCAGGTTAGGTACGAGGAACCCCGTAACATTGCCCCAGCGCATCACGCCTGAACTGTGTCAGCTCATCAAAGACTTTGGCCCTGTCTATGTCCACACACATTTCAATCACCCTGATGAACTTAATGCCGACGCGCTCGCCGCGTTACAGATGTTGCAGCGCGCAGGAGCAGTGCTCGGCAATCAGATGGTGTTGCTCAAGGGCGTGAACGATAGCAAGGAGGTTGTGTTCACGTTAAACAGGAAGCTTTTGTATGCAGGATGCCGACCCTATTACATGTTGCAGTGTGATATGGCGCAGGGGATTACGCACTTGCGTACACCATTGCGTAAGGGTTTGGAAATTATGGCTTATTTGAGGGGGCGTATCGGTGGTATGGGTGTGCCTCACTTTGTCGTTGACCTTCCTGGCGGTGGTGGAAAGATCGAGCTTTTACCCGAATATTTGGAGCGCACGTATGATGGTCCTGATGGAGAGGTTCTTGTGTTCAAGAACTGGTCAGGGGAGCGCTTTGAATTTGTGGATGCCGGGGAGAAATGACACGTGTTTGAGGTGTTTATGCCTCACTATTGATAAGTTTTATCATCAATTTTTTCACAATTGCGTTGTTTGAGCGATGTGGCATGTGATCTGCTTTAATGCATATTGATGTGCAGATGTCATGTGATACAATTGAGCGAACGCTTTTATGTATAAAATTGAGAGGATTGATGATGGATGGTCAAAGACGACAGTGGGCTTTTCGCGGTGTGATGAGTGTGGTGTGTGCATCGCTCTTGTTTGGTTGTAACTCAGCCGAGGTCACGCAGCCGACCACAGAGACAGGTGATGTGCATGACGAACATGCATTTTTGAACCTGGGGACGCGTGCCGAGATCGAGCAACAGATTGCTGCTGGTGATGTGGAGATGCGCCCTGGCTTTGAGTTCAGAGGTGTGATGTTGCATATTACAAGCTTTGAGCGCTTTAACCTTGAGATTTCGTATGAGCGCCCTGATGGCACACGCTCCGACTTCTTTGCTGTGGAGCCTGATGAGCCTGAGTATCCATTTGCCAACGCGACAGCTATTTTGCCCGAGCCCGCCGTGGCGATCTGGATCAGGGTTGTTGAGGGGCAGCAGTCCATCGAATTCTTGGCCTCAAGGTTTTTCCATGAAGTTCCAGAGGGTGGTGTACTCGACATTCATATGGACGATTATGATCCTGCTTATGAGGTTGACGATGGTCTTGCTGAAGCCACGACCGAGTCAGGTTTCTTGACGCTCAGTCAGGGGCTAGCAGGGCGTTACATTCCTTCCGATGCGGCGCTTTCGGGTGGGCGTAACGCCACACATCGTTATGAGAGCGCACCAAACTGGAGTCCTTCTGCCTGTAGTGGTTCATTCCGCCCTGGCACGCGTGATCTTGCCGAGTATCTCGTACGCGAGTTTAACGCCACGCACTATGGTGGGTACTCCTGTCGTCAGAACACTGCAAATGCATCCAAGATGAGTGTGCATGGCACAGGACACGCGTTTGATTTGCACTACAATCGTGTGGGTGGTGATGCTGATAATAACCTTGGCGATCCGACCGCAAACTGGTTGATTGCAAACGCGGCGCAGACAGGTGTTCAGCTTGTTATCTGGGACCGCACAAGTTGGTCGGTGTCGCGTAAAACACACCGTCAGTATGGTGGACCACACCCGCATGATGATCACCTTCACATCGAGGTCACAAGCGCTGCTGCTCAACGCAACGCACCTTTTTATAGAGATCCGAGCGTGGCGACAGATCCTGCGCCAGGTAGCTCCAGTAACAGTGGCGGCGGATCAGGTTTGAGCAGTGGTGGTCAGAGCATGCTTGGTGGAAACCTTGGCTCTGAAGGGGTGACTTGTATGAGTTCTACGCTTGGCCGTCGTGTGGCAGCAGGCACCTGTGTGCAGATGTCGTATCAGAAGTACGGTGGTCGTTGTAACTGGGCGCAGTGTTCCTCTTCAGGTTACTGGGTCCGTGCAGGATCTTCATGTTCAGGTGTGGCCGAGGCGAACTCTGTGTGCGGAGGTCAGAACCTTCTGGCTGGCTCGGGTGACTCTGGTTCAGGTACTGGAGGTGGTTCGACCAGCAGGAGCTGTAACAGTCAGACACTTGGTCGCGAAGTTCCTGATGGAACCTGTGTTCAGGTCAACTATGAGAGCTCCTCCTGTTCACGATGTGGGTGGTTCACATGCTCAGATGGTGCCTGGATGTGCACCTCCGAGTCTTCCTGTTCAGCAGGTTCCAAGAATGCTCACGCCGAGTGTGGTAGCACCGAGCCTGATCCTGAGGACAAGGAGGTCGACGGCGAGGAGATTGGACGAGGACGTTTGACGTATTATTACATCGCGTATGAGGGCGATTACAGTGGCTCAAAGACTGTGTCTGTGAAGGATTGCTCAGGCACAGAACTCACCAAGGTTTCGCAGGCATTTTACGATGCGTTGAAGCTTGAGGGGACAGGCAAGCTTGAGGATGAGCGTGTGCTTAACGTGGGCTCAAGCAACTCTTGTTTCGAGGTGTTATCCGACGAGTTCAAGTGGGGCAAAGGAAACAGGAACAATGCGCTTGAGCCGATGCGTTCGGTCGCCATGCAGCAGAATTTGTATGTGTCTTTTGGTGAAACGCTTTATGTCAGCGAGCTTGACGGTGTTGTGATTCCTTCCATTGATGGCATTGAAGGGTTTACACACGATGGTTGTGTTCGCGTGGATGATGTGGGCGGTGCGATCACTGACTTTGATATGGACTTCTTTGCAGGCACCAAAAAGGCATTTGAAGCAGTGGATGCCTTGCTTCCTTCAAATACACGTGTCCTGATGTATGGTCAGGCCAATAGTAAATGTGCGTATCTCAAGCGTTAGAGCGTAATAAAGAAAGAGTTGTTGGGAAAAGCTCCTTCTCCATCACGCTCTAATTGACACAAGAGATCTGAAAAAAGGCGGCTTTTCCTCACAGGAAAAGCCGCCTTTTTTCAGGTCTTTTGTTGACGACCTCGATCGATGTCAACGAGCCAGCCAAACTGTCCCACCACTTCTTCCATGATGTATTCAAGGACGATGGTGTTGGTGTGGTGAATGAATGCAACAGGGATAAAATCACGAAGAGCGCCCTGATCAGGGCGCTCTTCTGCGATATGACGTGGAGTCCACTCGACTTCAAGCCCCTCAATGTGGGGCAAGAGCTCCTCCAAAAAGAGGAGCACGTCGTGATATATGTGTGTGGGTTGACGTCGATCGATCTGAATGCACCATGTGCGTTCAGGATCAATCTTCATCGCCATCTTCAAGTTCCTCAGCGAGCTCCATGTTCAATTCTTCAATGGTGGGCATCTCGCCATTTTCACGACGATCAAGGCGTTCTTTGGCCCACTCTCTCAGGCTCTTTGCCTTGTCATCAAGGCTTTGCTTGAGGAAGTCCATGCCCTTGTATTTCTCACCAAGGATGTAAGCGCGCTTACGGACAGCGGTGTCAGGCAAGTCTGCTGCCTTGCGGAGCAAGGCGAGGCGAGGCTTGTCATCAAGCTCTTCCCACTTCTCATCGAGGAGATCGAGCGCGCCACTGGCGACCTGATCACCACCATAGCCACGCACGGTGTTGGGCTTGAGGAGACGCTTGAGGAGCTCATGGGGATCGCGCCCCAGACGAGCAAGCCAGATGACAGAGCGACGACGTACGTTGCCAGGAAGGAAGCGAATCGAGAGACGATCCTGCTCCTGTGCGCTCGTCTCAAGTGGGTGTTCAAACTCACCACGAGGGAACGGAATGGGGTTATCCACAACGATCTGGCAGACCTCACGTTTGAGGCTCTTGCTCAGGCAGTTCAGGCTCATGAGATGATCAAAGATGTCTTTGCCCTGTGCGCCAATGGCTTCCTTGGCAGTCAGGATCATCAGGATCAGCTCGATGGCTTCTGTGCGCTGCACATCGGGGTGTGAGAAGACGCCTTCACATGCTGGAAGCACGTGCTCAAGATCTTCAATGTAGGAGTCGGTCAAGCGCGGCAACCAGATGAGGCCGCGACGCAGGCCGAGGTAATCTTCGCGTTTGAGGAAGTTGTTCTTACTCAACCAGGCGGTCAGTGAGAACAGGCCAGGTCCAGGTTCCTGACCCTGATCAAGGTGCATGTTGATCTGCAACACGGCGTGGCAAAGCTTTTCTTTGACAGGCTTGGAGATCCCCGAGGCATGGATTACGCGTTGCGCAAACAAGCCAAGGTAGTAGGGGTATTGCAGGTAGCGCCAGAGGCGTTCTTCTGCATTGGTTCCCAGGGGAAAGTCCGTGCTCTCGGTGAGTGCGGCCATGGCCATCTCGGAGAGGCGTGGGATCTCTTCATCTGTTGCATCGAGGTGCTTTTTTAGGAATGTTGATGTGTCCAAAAGTTTTATCTCCAGGGTTGAGCAGCGAGGCAAACTCAGGTGTCTTGGAACTTTTATGTGCGACCATTACTCTGTAATTCTATCTCCTGACATGTGAGTGTCAGAAGTAGGTTGCAATGGCGTTGCTTTGTTTCTACATAAGGTGTTGGCCTTGGGCCTGATTCCAAATTAGAAGCAGTATAGCAAAACTACCTGCTGTTTCAGGCCCCTGAGCAATATGCGCACATATCACGAGATGAGAATGTTGACAACAAGAGTCCGCTACTTTGCGTGGTGTTTAAGTTTTTGAATACCAAAGTTATTTTTGTTGTTCTTGGTGTGTGAAAATAATTTTTTCAGTCTCTCCTACAGGAGTTTATCATGTCATCAGAGTCCCCCAAACCACCTACCGCAGAGCCCGAAATCGCAGAAGTAGGGGTGATTGCTCGTGCAGAAGCTGAACGACGTAAGAAGGGTTTGATCAAGTTATTTGCTGGCCTTGCCATCACTGCACTCGTCCTTGGTGGCATGGTGCTACTTGGTCAGCAGGGCTACCTTGGGCCAACCATGGAGGTTGAAGAGGAAGAAAAAGAAAACCTCGATGAAACCAACGATCCTCAGTGTCGTGCAATGATTGATGACGTCACAACCTTTGGCGAGCAGTTCAAGAAACAAAACGCAAAAAAAATCGAACCCGTACTTTCGGAAGACCCCGAAAAAGTTAAAGCCGCACGTGCTGCGCTCGGAGAACTCCGCGAGGAGCTTGAAGGCTTGCGCATCAAGTCAGAGGCTGCAAATCTTCGCTATGATAACTCACGCAAGGAGTTGCGCGACTTCTTCAAGTTTGTCGACACGGAACTTCGCCTCGTGGATCTTCGCGGTGAGTATCAGCTGCAAAAGCTTGAGGCCGAGGCCAAGGGTGAGACCTGGGAGGAGCCTTCTCCAAAGTCCAGAGGAAAGATCATCGGTAAGAAAAAGAAAGAGCGCGCCAATCGTAGCCCTGAGCAAAAACGCGATGACGCCATTATTGCCGTATACGACGCGTTTAACACCTTCCGAGTCTGGCACACTGCGAGCGCGCACCCTTGTGGTGCAGCCGACGAAGGCGAGACGCCGTGGGTGCCAAAAGATGAGCCTGCACCTGCTGCAAAGGCTGTGACTCCAGCGCAATAGGTGCGCAGAGTTTGACCTGTGTTTTTTCACGCAAAGAGCGCGGGCAGGAGGAGCATATTTTACAAAATATGCTCCTCCTGCCCGCGCTCTTTGCATCTCTGGACCTCAAAATGTATCCTGCCTCCAGTGAGCATGCATATCGTTCGTGACCCTCTGTGTGAGTCTGTCTTGTTTATACATCCGTCCTCAATGAAACCTCTTGTGATCGCATCGTTGGTTGCCTTGTTGTCTTCCTGCCAACGGTGTGACGACGATGAGCAGCTCACTCCTGATATGTCTGTGCGTGACATGCAAGATGCAGGTGAGGACCTCTCTACTGAGATTGATCTGGCTGTCATGGAGCCAATCTGCGTGCCTGGTGCGCTGGTAGACTGTTTGAGGGAAAACACACCAGAGATTAACGTCTGCTCACAGGATGGTTTTTCTGTTGAGCCAGCTTCATGTCCTGCCTCTCAGGTGTGTCGCGAAGGTGCATGTGTCCCCGTGCAATGTATTCCAGGCTCGCGTCGCTGTACTCCTGGTGTGGCCGCAGAGGATGCCTCACCTGAGCAGTGTGATGAAGCTGGTGACTCATACCTGCCGCTCTCAGCATGCACTGGTGGTGGGCGTTGTGAAGAGGGTTACTGTCTTGATCGTTGTGAAGTTGCTCGTCTGAATAAGAGTTATATTGGGTGTGAGTACTGGGCTGTGGAGCTTGAGAACCACCTTTTATACGATGGCGACATTGCGGACGACCGGTTGCCTCCTTTTGGCGTTGTGCTCGCCAATACCTCGGAGACATACGACGCCTATATTACAGTCTACGAGGACGACGATACGATCGCCTCGGCAATTCCAGAGCGTATTGTCGGGCTTGATCGCGCTGATCCATCGCTTGTGCCCGAGACCGTGGTGTCGGATGTGGTGGACCCACAGGGTAACCAACTCTTTCAGATCGATGGTCCTGTGAAGGATATCGTCTTGCCACGTGGCTCGTTGATGACCTTGTTGCTTCCTCACAAACGTATCCCCTTTGGTGAAAGTTCCATCGGGCGTTTTGGGTACAAGGTGACCTCCAATCAACCTGTGGTTGCGTATCAGTTCAACCCGCTGTGTTGTAATTATAACACCACCAATGATGCGAGCTTGCTGATCCCCGAGAGCGCGTTGACCATGGATTATATGTTCCTTGGTTATGCTGTATTTGCAGGTACATCGCAGTCAAGACTTGAGGACCCATGGTCGTCCACGCTGACCGTGGTGGCGACCGAGCCTGATACGGTGGTGGAGGTGCAGCTTCCTACGCCAAAAGGTGTGGACAGACCTTACTCGGAGCTTTTTTACCCCGAGGTTATCAATGACAACTCAAGACGCATCACGGGGCCTGATGCACAGGGCAAGCTCTCGGTGACGCTTGATGCATTTGAGGTTTTAAACCTCGGCGCGACAGGTGTCTCGCCCGTGGAGGATCTTACGGGTGCTCGTATCAAGGCGACCTCTCCTGTGGCTGTGTTTAGCGGGCACTCATGCGCGTATGTTCCTTATACACTTGGGTTTTGTGATCACATTGAGTCGCAGCTCTTTCCTCTTGAAACCTGGGGGCGCCGCTTTGTTCTCGCCCCATTAAAGCGTCGTAACGAGGTGGATCCTCCTGGCTCGACACGTGAGGCAACCTACTGGAAGTTTGTCGCCCGTGAGGATGATACCCGCATCTTGCTCGGTCAGGATATCTCGCATGGTCCTCAGGGCACATTGCGTCCTGCGGATGAAGGTGTGCCATCTTGTGTTGACTTTAGCAGTGATCCTACGCTTGGTGTGATTGCGCTTGATGCAGGGCAAACCTGTGAGATTGGCACACGAAGTATGCTGCTTGCGCAATCCAATAATCCCATCAGTGTGGGCGCATTTTTGTCAGGTCAGGACTCCGTATATCAGGACGCTCAACCTGGCGATCGTGCAGGTGATCCTGCGTTCTTTTTTGTGCCTCCCGAGGAACAGTACCGCATCTCGTATACATTCTTGACGCCCAGGACATACTACCAAAACTACATCACGGTCACGATGCAGCCAGGGTTTGGTGTGACACTCAACGGGCAAGATCTTAACCTTCAAGATTATGACTATGAAACGCTTGAAGAGGAGGGCCTTGTGCGTGCTCACATTCCTGTGGAGGAGGGGCCACAACGCATCTCCTCACTCGTGCCATTTGGTCTCGTGGTTTATGGCTACGATGATTACGTCTCATACGCATATACAGGGGGCTTGAACTTGACAAAGCTATCCGAGCTGTAGCTCAAGGTTACAATCACCGACCTCTGGTCATGGGAATAAAACAACATCCAACACCACTTGGGAGGGGCCAGCCCAAGTTGTTGCAATGGTTTTTCCTTGCTCGCCTTGACAGGCTCTCCAATTTCTAGCAGGTTGCGCGCGCTCTGACGCGGCGCGCCATGCATGCGCACAAGTGCGATTTTCTGAGATACACAGGCAAGTAGATCAACGTGACTGAAACAGGAACTACAATAGATGGGCGTTTTGAGCTGGAGATCGAGCTCGGACGAGGTGGAATGGGAGAGGTGTGGCGCTCAAGGCAGATGCCTCTGGGGCGCCATGTCGCGTTGAAGTTGCTGCGTGAGGAGTACTCCACACTCGGTCACTTGCGTCGTCGATTTGCGCGCGAAGCACGCGCTGCTGCTCGCCTGAACCATGAAAACATCGCGGCTGTGTATGACTTTGGTCAAGACTCTCAGGGCAGCATGTTCATCGCCATGGAGTACATCGAAGGCCCTCACCTTGGTCATGCGATCAAGTACGGTTTGAGCATACGTCAAATTGTTGAGATCGCTTACCGATTGCTCGATGCGCTGGCGCATGCCCACGCTCGAGGTGTGGTGCACAGGGATTTGAAACCCGAGAATATCCTGTTAAAAAATGCGCACTTGCCTGCGTCGACAGGAGACCCCAAGATCGTGGACTTCGGGATCGCAACCTTGCGTGATGAGCGTCAGGATGTGCGCGAAACCAATCATGATCAGGTCGTGGGAACGCCTCTTTATATGAGTCCCGAACAGGCAAGCGGCGAGCGTCAACTCACTCCACGCACGGACATTTACTCGTTGGGGATGATTCTTTACGAACTCATCGCGGGTGTACATCCCTTTGAACATACTGACTCATTGAAGGTGATGTCTGATCAGGTCAATCGACCTCTGCCCACGCTCAAACCTCGTGTGGGTCTTGCGATGCCAGAAGGGCTTGAGTTTATTATCCTCAAGGCGCTGGCAAAATCATCCGCTGATCGATGGCGTTCTGCGGCCTTTATGCGCTCCGCGATTGAACCGATTCGCTTGATCACGCTGCAAGATGAACGTTGGGCGGCGCTCCCCGAGTCAGCGGCATCGTTTCAGGCTGGCGAGGATTATTATCCTCCCACAGAAATCTCCAGCCATACGCCTGTGACCTCCTCGGGTGAGGATGCCAAGGCAACCTCCATTGAGCGTCCTTCTCGTCGTAATCAGGATACGCTCAGGGAACAGGTTCTCAACGTACAGCGACAGCGCGAACAGGATGCGATTGAGATTGATGATATGGACATCGCCATGATCGAGCCTGTGTCATCGGCTTCCATCAGTGGTGTGCTCCCGCTTCATTCTCCGCTCTCCATGCGTCATGTGCCCTTTGTGGGGCGTCATATGGAGTGTGATGAGTTGCTTGTCAGAAGTCATTCTGTTCAGAGCCTTCTTCAGGGGCAAATTGTGCTGCTTGATGGTGAGGCTGGTGTGGGTAAGACACGCCTTGCGATGTGGCTCAAGGAGACTCTCGAGGAGCAAGGCACATACCGTGGTCACATTGGCGTCTTTACCCGAGGTACAGGAAACGCGCTTGTTGGACTTCAGGAAGTGTTTGAGAGCCTGCTCAGAACCCGAGGTCTTGCTCGTCAGGAGCTTGAGTCCCATGTGCGAGAGCGTATGCTCCAGTGGGGCGGTACACCCTCTGAGGATGATGTTCAGGCGATTGCTGACTTCCTGCGTCCACGCCAGTCTGAAGGGCGCGGCGCAGACTCGATTACACGTATTGAACGCATCTCCAACGCCCAACTTTATGCGCTGCTTGTGCGACTGCTTGAGATGGCCTCTCTGACACAACCTCGCCTTTTGGTGCTTGATGATATTCAGTGGGCTGGTGAGGAAGTTGTTGATTTTCTTGATTATTTGATTGTTGAGATGCGTCTTCGTGCGATGCCTGTGTACGTCGTTGCTACCGTGCGCCAGGAAGATCTTGCGCATGCTCCTGACCTGTCAAAGAAGATACGACACCTGAACCGTTATACGGACGGACCTTTTGTGCACATGAGCATCGATCGCATGAGCAGAGAGGATGGCAAGGCGTTGTTAAACAACATTGTGCCACTTGACCGCAAGCTCGCTGAGATCTTGTGGGAGCGTGGCGCGGGCAATCCGCTGCATCTGATCTTGCTTGTACGTTATATGGTTCAGCAAGGCACACTTAAACATGGTGATGATGGTAGCTGGCACGCTGTGGATCTCAAGGCTGTGCGTGATGCTGTGCCTCCTGGCCTTGCAGAACTTTTCAAGATCAGGTTGGAGCAGCTTGAGGAGAGGCACCACTCGGGGAGTCGTCTCAAGAACCTCCTGATTCGTAGCGCCATCCTGGGTCGTCGCTTTTCCTATGATGTGTTGTATGAGCTTTGCCTGCTTGAGAACAACGAGCGTCTGCTTGAAAACCTGGATGAGGACTTTGATTTTCTGCTCTCCGAAGGGTTTATCACCGAGGTCGTGGGGCGTGGTGAGGAGTGGTACACCTTTGGTCATGGGTTAATGCGAGATGTCTTGCTTGAGGATGGTGTTGGACCTGCCAAGCGCAAACGTTTGCATCGTCTGGCCGCCGAATCGATGATCTCATTGTATGACGAGCAGGCCGTGCACTACGCATCTCAGATCGCATCGCACTGGCACGCTGCAAAGCAATTAACCGAGGCGATCGAGTGGCTCTGGCGAGCTTCACAAATGGCTCGCCGTGCGTTTCGTCAGCGCGATGCTTTGAGCGGGTATATTGTGTGTTCTCGTTGGATGGAGCAGCGTCTTGGTCTGACAAAAAAAGAGCGCAATAAACCACAGCTTATCTTTGATTTTGAGCGCTTCAGGAAGGCCAAAGTAAGTCGAAGCCGTTACTTGCGTACGCTGGTGTATGCGGGAGATTTGCACGAGGGACTTGGCGGGTTCAGGGATGCCGAGCGCATTTATCGACGTGTGGTCAAGATGTGTGGCAAGCCCTCGGCGGAGATGCCTGTTGAGATCCTCGTACCTCTGTGTCAGGCATGGCTTGGACTTGGTCATATTGCCTGGCAACGCGGTGACTTTACCGCAGCAGACTGGGCATTCAGGCGCGTTCATGATGTGCTTACTGGAGAGGACTTTGCGCATGACATTGCCAATGCTGCGCTGCGAGGTCTTGCGCGCGTGGCGTGGCTGCGTGGTGAGTACGATGAGGCGACCTCTCTGGCGACGAGCGCTTATGAGAACGCGATCAAGCATGAGGATGACGAGAGTCAGGCGGAGAGCTTGTGGATTCTTGGTGAGGTCGCTCGCATGGTCGCGATGCAATCCGAGGCGCAGCGTTATTTTGAGGAGAGTCTGGAGATTTATCAGACGATTCAAAATCCGACGGGTATTGCCAAAATCCTTTTGAGCCAGGCTCAGTTAGCAAGGTATAATAAGAACTTTGAGGTGGCCAAGAGCTTCTATCAAAAGGCCCTCAAGGAGTATGGCGCGCTGGGTGACAGGCGAGGTCAGGGATTGTGCTGGAATGGGCTTGGTGAGAGCGCTCGTTTTGAGGGGCTCTTTGAGGATGCGCGTGGTTTTTACCAACGCGCGCTGAAGTTCTTTGAAGGAATTGGCGCACAGTACGATGTCGCTGTGACCTGTACAAACCTTGGGTTGTTGTTCTTGAGGCAGCGTAATCTTGAAGCCGCCGAGCAGTACTTGCACACCGCCCACAACCTCGTGACCGAGAAGGACTATCCCTATCTTGTGGCGGGCATTGGTTATAACCTCGCGTTGGTGATGATGATGCGTGGTCGCGAAGATGAGGCGATGGAGATTCTTGATCCTGTGTGGAGCATGAATGAGAGAATCCCCATGAGCGATCTCGACTTTGCTGAACCTCTTGAGCAACTTGGTGCGTTACGCGCACGTGAGGGGAGCAGTCAGGAGGCAACACAGCTTTGGAACAGGGCGCGCACCATTTATGAGGAGCTTGATCTCAAGCAAGATCTGGAGCGACTTGAGCAGATGCTCAAGTCGGTGGAACATCACGAGTGAATGTTCCTGAGACGACAAAAGCAAGAGGCGCGAGGGGGCGGCAATTTACGCAGTAAATTGCCGCCCCCTCGCGCCTCTTGCTTTTGTCGGTTTGGGCCTTAAGCGTTTTGCTTAAAGATCCTGCGAATGCCAGTCAATGCGCGGTAGAGGCTTGCGTCAAGAAGAGTGCCTGCATGGCCCACAAGGCCAAGGTAAAAGCGTTCACCTTCAATAAAAAAGGAGCGTACTGTCACAGTGTCGCGCTCGCCCATGGGGACAACCTGTCCAAGCTCTTCGACGACCTCGTTGCGAGTGTTGCGATCGAGGCATTTTGCGAGCATGGGGGCGTACGCGGCAAGCGCTTCGCTTTCTTCCGTATGGCCTGCTTTTGCGAGGACCAGACCGTTGGATGCGCTCAGTGTGAAGTTGCGCAGTCCGTGAAGTTTCAGGACATGTTCAAGTTGGTGTGTGATGGCTTTGTAGGCTTCTTCGCTGCGCGTTGAGCGACGTTCTTTTACAAGAAATGGCATACTGCTCATGATGTACCTCTCCATGGTAAATGTGACTTGGCTATCATTAATTTTGTGGTCGACTTCGTCAAGAAGCAGACAATGAGCATCATCTTTGATTTCTGTCAGGTCGCAAGTTTTTATTCAAGATTACAATATGTTGTGCATGTAGGTGGGTGTGCTGAAATGTGATTCAAAGTGGGCAGTAGATCCTTTTTAAGTGCGGTGCGTATACATAAGAGAAACTTCTATGGTCGGCATGTGTATGGGTGTGGCAAGATAGAGATTCAGAGTGAGAACATGGTTTAAAACTTTGCGCGGAAATTTCTCTTATCTCCGTCTGGGTGAGAGCGTTTCGGGCGTTGCTTGATAAAATGTGGTGGAGCGTTTTGTATGTCAAAGTGGTCTGGTGTTGTGTCCGTATGGATGATGTGTGTGTTGGGAGTGCTTCTCTCGTCGAGTTCTGCGTTTGCGCAGGGACGAGATGTATATGTGCCAGGAGAGCTTGAGCCCTGGGTAGACTGGGTGATGGCATCGCATACAGAGTTACAGTGTAGCAAAATTGCAGCTGCCTTTGTGTGTGAATGGCCAGGTTCCTTATCGCTCCAGGTGGATCACACAGAGGGGCGTTTTGAGCTTGATGTGTTTACACAGCGTGATGGCGAGCTCGTCGAGTTGCCAGGAGGCAAGAGGCACTGGCCACAGGGAGTGACCGTCAACGGTGCTCCTGTGGTGGTGATGAGCGGGAGTGATGAGCAAACACCGATGGTCACGCTTCCAAAGGGGAAGTCACGTATCGCTGGGCGATTTCAGTGGGCGACAGCGCCAGAGGTCATCAAGCTTCCTGGTGACATTGCTCGCGTCGATTTGACGTTGCTGGGTAATCGTGTGGATTGGCCACGCATTGACGATTCGGGGCAACTCTTTGTCAAGGAAGCAAGTAGCAAGAGCGTGGGGGAAGCAGATACGATTCGTGCAGCCGTGTACAGGCATGTTGCAGACCAGATCCCGATGGAGATTACGACACTCCTTGAGCTTAATGTGGCAGGGCGAGCGCGTGAGGTTTCACTGGGGCAACCGTTGGTCCCTGATGCTCGACCTGTGGCTGTATCTGGAGCTTTGCCTGTGCAAATTGGTGCAAACGGTGAGGTGAAAGTGTATGTGCGTCCAGGGACGTATCAGGTTGAAATTAAATCGTATTTGGACAGGCCTGTGGACCAAATTAAGGTCCCTGAAAAGACGCAAGCGTTTTTTGATCCTGTAGAATACTGGGTCTGGACCTCTGACGAATCGCTCAGGTCTGTGGAGCTTGGTGGTTTATTGGCGATTGATCCATCACGTACAACATTGCCCAAAAAGTGGCAGAGTAAGGCTGCGTTTGTGGCGAGGCCCAAGGAGGCGTTGACGCTCAATGAGACGCGTCGTGGCGAGCCTGAACAGCCACCCAATCAGATCAATTTGCATCGCAAGCTCTGGCTTGATCTTGATGGCGGCGGGTTCACGATCAAGGACAGCATTCATGGCACAATGCATCAGGATTGGCGTTTGAATTATATGTCCGAGGGAGGAAAGCTCGGGCGCGTTGTGGTGACCCCGGAGATGGAGTCCTTGCTGATTACCAAGGATGTGAGCAAGGGGGATGTGTTGGGGGTAGAGGTTCGCGACTCTGAGCTCAAGCTTGAGGCCGAGATCAGACTTGATGACATGGCGAGCACGGAGTTTTTGGCTGTGGGGTGGGATCATGATGTGCACAAGCTTGATGCGGAGCTTGCGATGCCTCCTGGTTGGTCCGTGTTTGCGGCACAAGGCGTGGATGAGATGAGCGGCACATGGGTGGACTCGTGGGATTTATTTGAGTTTTTCGTGGTGTTGATGATTGCCTTTGTGATGGGCAAGTTGTTTGGCTGGCACTGGGGTGTAATCTCTGCGCTGGCGCTTGTGCTCTCACATGGTGAAGTCAACGCACCACGCTATGTGTGGTTCCACATTGTGGCGGTGTTGGCGCTCTTGCGTGTGCTCCCTGACAAGTTATGGCTCAAGATTCCTGCCTGGGTCTATCTGGGCGTGTCTCTGATTGTGCTTGTGTCAGGATATGGCAGCTATGCGCACCAGCAAATTCGCAGTGGTTTGCATCCTCAAATCAACAAGGTCACCAGTTATAACCCATCCAAGTCTGCGAACTTCTTCAACGATAGCTTTGTCGAGGAGGAGCGCTCCGTGCAGCGGCTTGCCAAACCGATGGATGTGCTGTCTTCAGCAGATAGTATCCCAAAGGTTGATGGTGAGATGTTGGGTGGAAAACGTAAGGGGAGCTGGGGGGCTTACCAGCAAATTCAACAGCAGATCGATCCAGGCGAGGTGGTACAGACGGGGCCTGGTCTGCCCAACTGGTCGTGGAACACATGGGGTATGGGGTGGAATGGTCCAGTTGCCAAGGATCAGCGTATCAAGTTGTGGCTTATTTCTCCCAAATTAAACTTGTTATTCAATGTATTAAGCGTGCTTTGCTTCTTGCTGATGGGGCTAGTTGTTTTTGCTCCAGGCATTTTTGCTCCAGGAAAGAAGGTGAGCGTGGATGTGTTCAAGTTATTGAAAAGATTGCTTGTTACGTCACTTGTGTTGGTGCCTGTGGGGATGATGTCCTCGTTTGTGGTCATGCCCACGCAGGAGGTATTTGCTCAGGGGCCATCTGCTGAAGTGCTGCAAGAGCTGGAGAATCGTCTGGTAAGCGCGGACAAGTGTAAGGGGGTCTGTGTCTCTGTTCCGATCATGGAGCTTGAGCTTGATGAGGAGGGGCAACTTGTGATGCGTGCGGAGGTTCACGCACAGCGTCAGGCGGCGTGGGCGATACCTGGTCCTGCCAACTTGTTAAGCCTTCAATCCGTGGTGCTTGATGGTGGTGGTCAGGATGTGGCTTTACGCCGAGATGCCAAGGGGCTTGTGTATGTGAGAATTCCCGAGGGTCGACATTCGCTCGAGGTCCGAGGTGTGCTTAATGTGCAAAATGTTTTGACGCTTCAACTTGATCCCGAGCACCGTCCACATCAGGTGAAGATCAGCGCGCCTGCCTGGGGTGTGGATGGCATCGATGAGTTTGGCCGTCCTGACGCTTCACTTCAGCTCTCTCGTCAGGAGGTGCGAAAGGAGGAGTCAGGTGATAGCGGCACAGAGCAGGCATCTCAGGAGCTGCCACCCTGGTATCAGGTGGAGCGTACACTTTTGCTTGGGCTGCCATGGCAAACGCGCACGGTGGTGACACGCGAAGATACGGAGCGTCCACAACTGGTCAAGATTCCCTTGCTTGAGGGTGAGGCGATCATCACAGATGGTGTGCGTGTGGAAGGCAAAGAAGCGCTGGTAAACTTCGCGCGCGGAGAGAATAGAGTGGTGTACATCAGCGAGCTTTCCATTCCCATGGCAGAAGGTGGAAGTGAGGCTGTGTTCAAGCTCACCGCACCTGAAGGCAAGCCATGGAGCGAGGTCTGGTGGCTTGAGTGTAGCCGTATCTGGAGCTGTGAACACGAGGGTCTTGTTCCCAAGAAAACGGTTGTAAACCAGATATTTCAACCGATCTGGTATCCATGGCCAGGGGAGTCGTTGACAATCAAGGTGAGCAAGCCAACGGCGGCAATTGGTGAGAAATCCACGGTGACCGACGTGAATTACGTGATTGAGCCTGGCAAGCGTCGTTTGATGGCGACGTTAAGCATGAAAGTTCGTGCATCTCAGGGGGATTGGCAGCGTGTGACGTTGCCCGAGGGGGCCGAGCTTCAGAGTGTGATGATCAATCAGGACAAGAGAAGTATTCGACCCGAGGGTAATGTCGTCTCATTGCCCATTACGCCTGGTGAACAGACCTTTGAACTCAAGTGGATACAACCCTGGGAGCGCAAGGTATTTGAAGAGTTTCCTGCAGTTGATATTGGCAGTGAGGCGGTCAATGTGAACATGACAATGAGGCTTGATTCCTCACGCTGGTTGCTCTGGACTGTGGGACCTGACTGGGGGCCTGCGGTGCTGTTCTGGAGTCACATGGTGTTACTTGTGTTGCTTGCGTTGTTGCTTGGGCGTTTGAAGCAGCTTCCATTGAAGACCTATCAATGGTTGTTGCTTGTGCTCGGCATGTCTCAAATGCCACTGATTGCGATGATTCCTGTGGTGGCATGGTTTGCGATGTTTGTCTGGCGCAAGGAGAAGCCCATTGAACACGCTGCGTTGTTCAACTTGTATCAGCTGTTCAGTATTTTTTGGACACTTGTGGCGATGGCCGTGTTGTATGCTGCGGTGCACTCAAACCTGCTGTTTGATGTGGATATGCAGGTTCAAGGTAATGGTTCATACAACACGATGTTGAGTTGGTATGTGGATCGTTCAGCGAGCACGTTGCCTGGCGCAGGTGTATTGAGCTTGCCGTTGTTTGTCTGGCGAGTGGCGATGTTCTTGTGGGTGTTGTGGATTGTGAGCAGCCTTGTGAAGTGGTTGCCATGGGCGTGGCATGCCCTGAGTGATGAGCAACTCTGGAAATCAATGAGCGTGTCCTACAAGGGCAACGCCAGCTCAGAGGGGCAAGAGCATGTTGCAACGCCTCAGTCTGGTGCATCACATACAGGCGGCGTCGAGACACAACCTCACGTACCGCAGCAGGAACAGCCTGTTGCAGGGGTGAGCGAGTTGACGCAGGGCGTGGCCTCTCAGGTCAGTGATGAGGATGGTTCTGTGGAGGGCGTCGAACCCGAGGATAGCTCAGGTGATGACAGCAATTCTCAAGATAGATGAAGGACTTATCCAGGATGGCATCAGCGCAAGTTTAAGGCGCGCAGTGTGGAAGACATAGTCTTTCCAGTGCGCCTTGACATAGGAGAAGTGAGAGAAGGTCTGTTTCTTTCCTCTCCAGCGCGTGTCAAAGTGTTCCCACAGAGCATCCAGCGCGCTTTCGTAGCGCTCTGGATGCTCTTCTATATAGGACACAAGGGCCTGTGCCACAGGATAATAGGACCAGTGCCAGCGCTCCTCGATGTAGGTATGTTCGCCAAGCATTTCAGGACCAGTAAAGGGTTGGAAGAATCCATGCGTCAGGGCGTTTTGACTCATCCAGACGTATTCATCATGAAGCTCTCTCTCTTCCATGAACCTGCGAGGGTTCAGGCCATAGAGATCAAACTCGGTGCCCCAGTGATGGCGAGATATGCCAGGAGCGCTTGATGCGGTGAGGATCTCACGTTGGCGCTCATCTTTGGTGAGGTGATCGTTCCAGCAGCGTTGATGTCGAGTATTTTTGGGCTTCCATGAGACGCCAGGTGTAAACCCGCATTTTTCAGCCGCCTGATTGGAGACGAGGTTAAAGGAGCGAGGATGTTTGAAGTAAAACTTTCTGTACCAGATATAGGCCTGTCCTGCGGCGTCACGGTAGTGTGACTGGCTGAACATGTGCGCGACTTCCTTGCGAAATTGCGAGCTTTTTTCATATTTTTTGGCGACCTTTTCCATGGTGTGTTTGCTTTGACGATACTTATCGCCATAGTTCAGGATGAGGTCGTTATCGGGGAGGGCTGCATCGGCAACGAGCTGGCCAAACATACAGTCGCGTTGTGAGATGGCCTCCTGAATCGCTGTTTTGGGCGGTTCCTGTTGTCCAACGAGCCAGGCGTGGAGGTAGTCGGGATCCTGTGTGGAGAGCTCCCAGATGGCGTCTTTCCACAGCGCCTTGCGCGCGAGTAGCTTCTTCTCATCAAACTTCAGGCAGCCTTCAGTCGTGCCGAGGTTGTGTTTTGCAAAGATGTGCTCGGCAAGAGCCTCTCCCTTGAGCTGTGGTGCTTCTTCCGTTGGTGTGGTTTCTTTCTGTTCCTGTGCCCACGCGGGATGAGGCATGAGTGACAGGGCAACGAGAGCGCAGAGCGTCGTGATGTGGTGTTTGGACATGGGAGTTGCTAGGATGAGAGGACAGGTTGATTGTTGGCATGTCATAAAACAAGCGCCAGCCATAGTATGCAAAGCATGAGAGGAAGTACAATGAAGATTAGGTCGTTGTGGTTGGTGTGTGGTGTGGTCAGCGCTCTGATGTGTGTGTGCAAGGTTGATGTTGAGGCCAAGCCCCCCCAGAAGCTCTTTGATGAGCATGAGCAGGGCGCCACGGATGGAGAGGTTGAGCCTACGATCACGATTCGTTCAGGACAGGGGAGTGTGAGTGGTTCGACGACGGGCGCGAGCATGGGAAAGAGCATCAAGCCTGTGATTTACAAGCATGGTACGATGAGGCTCGTGGAGGCCAAGGTTGGAGGTCGTAATGTCTTGTTTTTATTGGATACAGGGGCAAGTTACACCACGCTCACACCATGGTTTGCAAAGCTCATCGGTGCCACGCCATCAAAGGATGCGCCAAGCGCATCGTTCAAGACCGCCAATGGTGTGCTGGATGCACCCTTTGGCACGGTGTCATCCTTCAAGCTTGGTGGGGTGGAGCTTGGTCCTGTGACGTTCTCCCTGTGTGAGAGTTGTGGTGAGCAAAACCTGGATGGCTTTGATGACAGCAAGCGCAAGGTCGTGGGTTTGCTTGGTATGAATGTGTTGGGCCGCCATGCCGTATCGATGGAGGGGGATCATCTTGAGTTAAGGATCGGGAGTGAGCACCAGAATCAGAGCGCTGATGTGCGTCCCTGGATCGAGCTTTCCTCGGTGGATGCTGCAGGTCCCGTACAGATGCACGCTGGCAAGACCTTTTCCAAGATCAAGGTCAAGTTGAAGAACAAGAGCAAGCATACGCTCAGGAGCATCACCATGCTCATGTTCTGTCGCACCAATGAGGGCGTGCAGCAACTTGAGTTTACCTTTGATAACTGGAAGGCAGGTTCCACGATTACAAAGACAGTGGCGATGAATTCAAAGAGGCCAAGTTGTATTCGCTCAGGCTTTGATGTGCTGGACGCAAGATGGTAGCAGGAGGGGCAGGTTTTACATGTAAAACCTGCCCCTCCTGCTACCATCTTGCGTTCACTTTTATGTGAGGCGATCAGTCCTCAAAGGGGAGGGCTACGTTGATCGCTTTGGGGTATTTTTTGCCATCATTGCCGCCGTACTGAAAATCGACAGGAATGATTTCACCAGGCACATAGGAGGGGAGTTTTGAGCGAAGCTCATCGTCTACAATGTTGGCGATATGGAAGAAGAACTTTTGCTCATCATCATTCTGGATAAAGCCAAATCCCTTATCCGTGAAGTACGCGATAATGCGTCCTTCCATGTCCTCGCCGATCTGAAGTTCTTCATCAAAATCAGGGCGATCAAGGCGATCGATGGCCTCATCAATGGCGAAGAATTGATAGGTGCAATCCTCGTGGATACGCAGGCCCATGAGTTTGGTGTGTTGATGACGGCGTTCAAACAGGAAGGCGAGACATGCGCCCATGGCGACGAGTAGACCGCCACCGTCGAGTGTTTCCTGATCGATCTCGATGTAAAGCGCCTTCATGACGATGCCACGCTTTGACACCTGCGCGAATGTCTCCATCTCGTCGAGGTTATCAAGGCTCTGTGTGATGTGTACGCCGAGGTTAACGTGTGCGTACACGTGCTCAAAACGTGTAATGGAGAAGTCGAGGCCGTATTGCTTTTCAAAGCGCTCTTCACGCTCTACGCGGCCGCCCGCTCCCTCTATATGATTGATAAGTGCTTGAACGAGGCTCGGTTGCGAGGTGTGCTGTCCCTTGTTCATGATCAAAGGCTCCTGAATATAAATCTTTAGTTTTGAAGTATAATGAAATAGTGAGAGACACTTCCCCATCCATCATCATTTTTAAGGAGAAGCAGCTCATGGTGCGCTGATATATCAATATGATCCATAAGTGACATACGAGTCATCTTACCAGAAAGATCACCTTGCTGATATCTTAGATAAGCATCGGAGTAAAGCTAAGTGGTTTTTAATTGTTACTCCCCGCCTTTCTTACACTACACATCACAGCTTTTATTGGTCAACTGTGGTTGACAAATAAAACGGCTTGCTCTTAGTCGGGTTGGTGTGGAAGTTTTCGCGATTAGGTTATGTTGTAATGGTACAGTTGTGACCTGCTTGATGTCATCCAGGATCGTGTTTCAAATCTCAAATCAACCAAGGCTTACGTTACTCATGGACTCACACGAAGACGCTCGTCTGGAAGCGCATCGAGCCATTGCTCGAGAGACGCATATCTCAACTCAGCGCGCTTATGCCTTTGGTGGTCTTGGCGCTGTGCTGGTGGTTGCCTTGCTCATGCTCTTTGCGTGGTGGAGTGGGCACCTCACATCTCCTGTGCCTTATGTGCTGAGCATCATGTTGTTTTTTGTGACGCTCTTTTTTGCAAAGCGCGCCATCGACACGCACCTTTTCAAGCTGGCCTCCAGGTTGGATGCGTATTGCCAGAGCAATAACATTGAGTTTAGCGTCATGATCCACTACTTTGCCGATCGCGACTACACCATGCTCACTGCGTTGTTGGATCGACGGGCACAAAAATCGTCCAGTTAGATCACTTATTATGTTGTGGTCCACACTGGCATACAGCAGTTAAAACAATTGTGTACGGGAGCTGACTGGTCTGAAGGAG
>CATLTV010000009.1 GCA_950059285.1 uncultured Pseudomonadota bacterium
TGCCTCATTTCGACTTGGGCAGCATCCTCCGCAACTGGTTTGAGGCGCATTCTTTCGTCAACCTGCTGAACGCTTACTAAAGAGTTACAATATAAATGAGAGCATGATTCGCTTTTCGAATGAAATTTTTGTGCACAAAAACTGTTCTCAAAATATTATGAATGAACTGATCGAGTTTAATCGTTTAATAATGCATAATAATAAAGCTCAATGGCATGATACCAGAGTCATTCCTAATGTATGGTATTTTCAGTGTTTTATGAACACTTTTTCATGTCTTTATACAGAACCATCGTTTACCCATGACGAGTTAAAGTTTATTAATAATGGGTGTGTTATGTTAAGTGAGTTTTGTGAGCATACACTATCATCTTATTGGTCTTTATTTTTAATGATTCCCAGAGATTGGTTATATAGATATTATTTTAATCAGAATTCAAACTTATTCGATTTAGATATTACTGACGAGTTAAATTTAGCACTCAATTCTATTAGTCTATTGCAACCAAACATTAAAGTTCAAAATTATGAGAAATGGTCTGAAGATTTTCATGATGATTTTGACTATCCCATTGGGTGGGTAAATAGTCACGATTTTATTTATGATGGTGCTATGCATTTTGTAGATGAAGAGGCATTAAATTTGTTTGAAAGCTCTGGCCTACATGTAAAAGGCTATCCATCATATTCTTTGTGGGATCCAATTATTCATGAACAATTATATTCGGCAAGTAGAGCTTATTCTACCATCACAGCAACTCATATACTGTTGGTTTGTTCTCTTGATCACAATTTCTGGGGTTAATTACCCTTCTTTTGTCATCATGGGAATGAAAGGGGTAAGGGGTGCATTACCAAAAAGGGGGTAAGTTCACATAAAGCCTCCGAGGTTTATGAATGCTGGACTTGAATCCGCTCGACTTCAGGTCTAAGCGTCAAGCACCCTTTATATTGACACTCCCATTAACAACAAATAGGATTTGTTAATTATGATAATTAAATTCGACAATACTACTCAAACATTAACTCATAGTGACATAGAGAATCAGTGCAAAAATAACAGCGCAGAAATAATTATAGATTTTCAACATATTAATATTGAATCGCATAGTAAAACAGAGAGTTTTTTTAATATTAAAAAACTAAAAATTGTCAATTATAATAAAAAGTATAAAGATCATTTTATATACATAAGTTCGTTATTCGGAGACATTGAAGAATTTTCATTTCTGGACAGTGTTTTTGATGATCATGTAGTGCCCCCCGAGAATCAAGCCACTTTGTGTGAAAGCTGAGCGCGAAACTCAGCGGGTGAAAGATAACCAAGAGACTGGTGAGGACGTTGGGTATTGTAGAACTCCACCCACTCCTCGATCGTGTCTCTGGCTTGCTCAAAGTCTTCAAAGTTGTGCAGCCAGATGCATTCCTCCTTGAGCGAGCGGAAGAACCGCTCCACCATCCCGTTCTGTTGCGGTGTATAAGGCGTGATGAATTCTTGCTCGACTCCATACTGCGTGCTGCACGCTGTAAATGCCCTCGATGTAAATACTTTCCCATTGTCACTGCGCAGCACCGGACGCTGCTCCTCGAGCTCGGGATAGGCCAGTCCGAATCGATAGATACACGCCGCTTCCAGGGCTTGCTGTGCTTCTGTTGCGCGTCCATTCTTGCTCACGTGAATCGCCACGATTTCTCGGTCGTGACAATCGATGATGGCAAAGATGCCTATCCATCCGTCTTTCTCGCACCATGTGCTTGTCATGTCGATGGCCCAACGCTCATTGCTGACCTCAGCCTCCGACTTCCACCCCTGCACACGCGGTCGAGGTGTACGGTTGAACAGGCGCACTTGAAGCCCATACTGCCTCATGATGCGCCGCACTCGCTTGCGGTTGATCACGATATCTTCTCGGTTGCGCAGCCATGCACACACCCGCCTGTATCCCCAGGTTGGAAAGCGTTCGGTGATGGCTTTGATGCGCTCCACGATGTGTGCTTCATCACGCGCCTTGCGCACTTTCGCAAGGTCAATCACGTCAGCCTCATCGTCGAACTCAGATGTTTGCTTGTGACGCCACATCGTCGAGCGGTTGAGCCCCAGAACCTGACACCACTGTCTTTCCGAGAGATGAGAGAACTCCTCGACTTGCGTCAACTCTGGGAGGAGTCCTCGCAGGCTAAAGGGTCGATACCAAGCTTCTTGTAGACCGTCCTGTGGATCTTGTCCTGAAGGGTTAACTTGCCGACTTCCTTGTATAATTCGTCGATCTCTTTTTGTTTGAGTTCAAGGTCATGGCGAGGATTGGAACGCAGCGCGTTCTCACCGGCGTTCAAAAAGTCTTTCTGCCAGCGCTCGATGTCACTCTGTTTGAGGTTGTATTGGCGTGCGGCTTTGGAGGCGGTGATCTGGCCTCGCAAGATTTGCAGCACGAGCTCGGTGCGTCGTTTGGCGGTCCAACGCTTGATCTCGGGGGTGTTCGATTCGGTCATGTGATACTCCAAAAGTCCAGTGAGCGCGAAGGGCTCTCATCGAAGGGGAGACAAGCTCCCGAACAGGTTCATAGGGGGTCTTGTCTCCCCTTCGATGCTCGCACACTTCTTGCTCAGTGGCGACTCAATAAGGGTGGCTTCACTTCTCTCGGGGGCACTATATCGCGTCTCTCCTGCTTCTGAGATAATGAGTCGTGAAGACGAGTGGAGCATTAACCCAAATCATCCTCTTGAAGTGACTGAGTTTGTGCCATTCGTATCTTTAACTATTTGTGATGCGTCAGAAGAACTGTTCAATGACAATATAGAAGCCAATGAACGGTATCAGGAATGACAATATAGAAGCCAATGAACGGTATCAGGATATGGTGGCACAGCTTCTTGTCTTACCTGGAGAAAACGCGTCTTCTTCCAAGTTGTTAGGTTATCCAAATATGGTTTGGGATGGTTTAGATTACGATTTCCAAAACGAAGAATTTCTCACGATTGAATCTACTATTATAGATGGAGAATGGTATGCACTGTTTTGGGATGCAGGTCATCTTTGTGTCACGCTGTCAGCAAATCAAATTCAAGAGATGAACTTTGATGGCTCTCAGGTCAGTATCTTCTCCCCTTGATTAACTTAAGCCTAAACTGGGTAACCATTTTAAGCTAACCTGCGAGCCCGTGCGCTGCGTAAGCCTATACGGAGTAAGCACTTTATCCAAGTGTGCCATCAACGGCGAGACAATCGGCGAGACTGGTTCAGCGCGTTGTTGTCTTGACCCGTTCTTGCTGCCTCTCCTTTTCCTCTAAGGCTTTCTTCTTTAACTTTTTAAAATCAGAATCTTTTACTTCATAACCCATAGGTTTGACTTCTTTGATGTGCTTATAGAGATTTTGGTAATAGTCTTCTGAGCCATCACTCCTTTCGAGCGCCCCTTTGATATCCATGTTTACTTTTTTGAGTATTTCACTTTCGCACGATACATCACGGCTTTTTTCATTGTATTGACAACTAAGTTCATGCAAAGACATTTCATAATCATAATCACTTGGGTCCATACGATACTCGAACATGCTCAATGAGATCTTGTAGAGGCGTTTGGTCCATTTTAATTCGTCATTATCTGTCCACGACAGACTTGAGAATCGCTCGTATTTTTTGTACGGCCACCATAGCCATCCCCTTTTAGCTTCTGAGTAATTAAAGTAGTCATGCATGACAATTCTACTGCCTTTGACTTCTTCAAGTTCGGACTCGTCGAGATGAAATAAAAACTCATGGTGTGATTCTCCTCCTCGACAACCTCCTACATGTACTTCTAATAATAAAGTTCCCTCCTTTGTGTAATTTCTGAATCTCGCACTTGCGGTATTCCCACCAGAACTGCAAATGTCAGCTGTGACTTTTGGATTCCCATCCAAATACCCTCCAGATATACCGTAAGCGTGAAACTCTAAATCTCCATTTTTCCTGCATACAATCCAATCTGAAAAAGATTGGCCATGATAGGCAAATATATAAAAATATTCTGTTTTAAATGCAACTAATCCAATGATTGGATATTTGGGGACATTAACAAAGCAGGGCTTCTTCCGCATACGACTCCATGCCTTAATTGCGTACTTCTGCTTTAGAAGGGTCACACCTCTTTCTGGCATCCAATAAGTGCTTTCAAACAAGCGTTTTTGAGTTTCCTCCTCAATATCGACATCAGGGAACTCAGATTTTTCTTGTGCATTGGACTGTGAGGATACGCACAACAACCCACACAGTAAAACTAACTTTTTCCATGTCATATCCCCTCCTTCTTCAAAACGGCGACGGGACAAAAACCGTAAGAGAGCTGCCATCATTCCCAGTCAAGACAACACGCGATGAACTCACAGGTAAGACGATAAATGAAGCGCGTAAACCTGTACAATTGAGCCACACTGCATCCTAGTCCACTTCTTGCCTACAAGTTCAATAACAGTTAGTCTGACTGATTGCTGCTCCAGATAGTGGCGAGCCCTCTGAAAATACAAACCCACCCCCCTTCACCAAGAGAGTGAGCCTGAATGTCAAACAACAGATTCAAAGAACAATGAAGAACATATTGAGGCGAGTGTGGCACGCCTTGTCCTCTTCAAGTCAAAACAAACAAGAGGTTCAAGCCCAGATTGAGGAACAATACAATGTTTATATCCATATACTCCATCCCATGATTGAATTGGCCTCAGAAGCGCAAACAACAGTTGAGCAGCTACTGCAACAAACCGCACTAACTCCTTCCCAGCCAATCAAGCCACACCCACAACAAGGTCTGGTCCTTTATGTCCAATGTTCACTGCAACAACTAGATCTCCTCACACAAACACTTACCAAAGCTGGCCTTGAGGTCGTTCTTTGAGCACACCTACTCCCATCGTAAACCACACGCCAAACCAGCAATCCGCTACACCAGACTCGCCACAACCTCATGCACCATCACCAAAAATCAAGTAAACGACTTCGATGACCGCACCAACACACGATGAGCTCGCAGGTGAGCTCCAGGACGCTGCGCCACCTCATCACATCATCCAGACGTCAATTCACACCCTGCCCCAAAGATGCAAAGAAATTTACGAGCGTAGTTATGACGTTGATAGGTCCATGTTTTTGAACGTATTCAGGGAGGTTAAAAGGAAGCCAACCTTTACCAGTCAAAAATGGTGGTGGGTTGAACATATCGCCAGTAGTAGTTTAATTCTGGCTTATGCTCTTCACCATGTAACCGAATCATCATAAAGTTATCAAAGCACATGCACGATGACCCAAAAAAGAACCGATACAAGGATGTCGCAATAGCCACCATGCTATGCGGACTCACAACAGCCATCATCAGCTTCATCCTTGAGTTTACACAACCGAACCACGCGTACATTGTCCGATTACTCGCCATCCTCATGGGTTTATTAGCTCTTTTCTTACGCCAGAAATGGAGTCAACTTTGAACTCAACGAGATTGCTCCACAAAAATGGAGCAATGATGGAGCAAAACAAAAACGCGCTTCTCCAAGCAATTGGAAAAGCGCGTCTTTTTGAGTGGATTCGGTGGGAATCGAATCCGTTTAACCACAAATGCAAGAACTCAGCACTATCAACAACTTCGACCTATCCCTTTGGTTTTTATTTGGTTTTGCCTTACCTTGCTTTATCACACATGTCCTGTTCTATTTCGTGTGCTCCAAAATAAAGGCATACCAGGAACACATTCACAGGCCCCTCTTCACCAATCAAACCAACTATAATATTCGACATAAGCACAATTTGAAAACAAAACACAAATTCAAATCAAAAGGAAAGACGATGAACAAACCAATCAAACAAGACAAGCCACCACCAAAGAAAAGACTAAGGATAGAGCTCGCCCACGCCATGTTCCTACTTTCAATAACAATGACTCTGTGTACCATCATCTTATGGATTACAGGGCATCGAACACAATGGTGGTGGGTTGAGTATATTGCACTGGGAAGCTTAATTTTGGCCTATATATTTCGCTATGGAGTACAGCATGACTCACAAAACAGATGAACATAACGAAAACTGGGGAGGAGCTCGTGAAGGCGCAGGACGGGAGACGCTTGGAGCTCTTCCCTCATTTTCCAAAACGCTTCGATTACCAGGAGAATGGAAAGCCCGTCTTGATGCTGCTCGAATTGACGGGGAGAAGGACTCCGAGTTGATACGTCGTCTTCTTGATGAGCGGTTGATTCAGATAGAGAGCAAGTGAAGTTTTGATATTGACGGAACACAACTCATATACCCGTCATGCAAAATTGAAAACGTGTACAGAATAATAACGACAGATACTCAACTTTGCATGACAACCTTTCTGCCATAACCAATCAGGAGGGTTATTTTATGTTTAATGTATTAGATTTTCCGCACACCATCACTATCGACGACTATCTCACTGACGATGAGTGGGATGAGTAGCTTGATGAGCAGAAGAATACACCGCTTGATACCGAGAACCTACGCACCAGCAACACCTCACAGCACAATAGCAAGCACGCCAACCACTCGTAGGCAGCGCACGCTCCAGTACCAAGCTCGTCAAGTCACGTCGCACAAACTGCACACAACACCACTCTCCACACGAAGGTGACTCTGGCACATTACAGATGTGGTGGCGTTGCTTGACAGCGCTCACGGAGAATATACGGAGAAAAGCAAAACGCGCTTTTCCAATTGCTTGGAGAAGCGCGTTTTTTTGAGTGGAGGCGGCGGGAATCGAACCCGCGTCCACAAACCTTCGGCGTCAACGAATCTACGTGTGTATTCCATGATTATTGCTTAACCTCCAAGCGGGCTGTCCATGGACAGGCCACCCGAAAAGAGGACACTTGGAAATGTCGTGTCAAGTCCAAGTATGAACCCCTTGACACCAAGTCCGCTAATCGACGCCACCAGAGGGCCGCAGACACTCCGCCCTGGTGACGTGCTCTACAAAGAGAGCAGTTGCCCCCTAAGGGGCAATGGCTTATGCAGCCATTGCCTCGTAGGAGAGCTCAACGTTATCGTTGGCAATTATAGTGTTTCTGAGATTCATTAACGAGGCTATTCAGACACCTCGACACGCATCGTTGCCCTCATTGCCCGTGTCGAACCCAGATCGCCCCCAGGTACAACGCGCTCAAGAACGCAACTTCATTATCACCACCACAATAACGTTCGATTTTCAAAGAACCCTGCACAACACACATTCGCTCATGCAGGCACACTCAAAGTAAGCGCCCCCAGATTGTCGTCAAGGGGGCGAGCACTATAACAACAGCAACCCAGAACATCAAGCGTGCTGTTGAGGTTTACGCAAAGTTAGCGCCAGTCGCCTCGCATACGGTGATGCTGTGCGTGCGCTCGAGCCACGTCCCTGGCCGCTTCTCGCTTGGCTACAGACTCGCGTTTATCAAACTGCTTCTTACCCTTACACAATCCAATCTCGCACTTCACGCGGCCATCCTTCAGGTACAAACTCAGAGGAATCAGCGTGAATCCTGCCTGCTCCACCTTGTTCTGTAACCTGCGCAGCTCGCGCTTGTGCAACAACAACTTGCGTGGACGCTGCGGCTCGTGGTTCTCATGTGTGCCCTTGGAATATGGCGAGATATGCGCGCTGAGCAACCACAGCTCGTTATCATCAAAACGAGCGTAGGCATCTACAAGCTGAACCTTGTGATCGCGCAAACTCTTGACCTCTGTACCCAATAACACGATGCCCGCCTCATAACGCTCCTCCACAAAATAATTGTGCAGAGCCTTGCGGTTACGTGTCAGCACATGATCCGCGTTTGTGCTGGCTGTTGATTTCTTCTTGCTCGCCATATCTCACCTTCTAACGTTGTTCTGTATCATCTCTAGTTGCCGCCCCCCACCTCATGGCAGTGACAACAAAACCACACTGACTCTAACCTCATTCCATCAGAAATCAAGCGTGCTCAAAAAAGAGGAGGCGCGCGTTGCCATCAAGCAACGCGCGCCTCCTTCTCACGATGGTGCCTTACGCGACACTACACCTAGTCGAGGTTGCGGTTATCACACACAAGCTTGCGGATACCATCCTCGAAAAGCACGGAGATCTTTGTATCGCTCAATTCCTCAAGCACAAAGCCCACACCAAATTTCTTGTGCTCAATGGTGTCATTCTGCACAAACGCTGACTTCAATGAATAAGGCTTTGGCACGGCTGCCTCGGTCTTTTCATTCATCTTCTCCCATGCCTTGAGCTGGCCTTCAGGCTTGGAGAGTTCGGCAAAGTTCAACACACCCTCAACCATGGTGCGCGCTGCCTTGCGACGAGCCTGTGCTCGCTTGGGGTTCGCTGCAAGAGCTGACTCCACAGATGCTTCACTCAGATAGTCATCCTTCTTGCTGCTCTTGCTTGATGGGGCCTCCTCGATCTCACTCAGATCAAGGTCCTCATCTGCATCCATATCAGGGTCAAAATCCTCATCAAAATCATCAAATGATTCATCAAGGCCATCGTCCTTTCCAATCTCGTCTTCTACCATTGCGTCTCACCCTCGTTGTTCGTGTTACCCAAAGTCAATGTCTAAAACCTGTGTCGAACCGTGTATTCTAACCCTTCAAAACTCAAGGCAAATACACCACGACCAGAACGCATCCACATGTAGCTACAAAGCCATTCGTGTGTGTGTGCTCTGGTCGTCGTATGCACAGCAACGCCCTCTTACGTCAAGAGAAAAAGCGTCACTTTGCCTCTTCTTTTGCCTCGGCAGGCTTGTCGCCCTCTTTGGGAGCCTCTTGCTTGCCCTCTTCTTTTACCTCAGCACCCTCTTTTTTCTCGTCCTTCTTCTCATCGCCCTTCTTGGCCTCTTCCTGCTTCTTCTCCAGGCGGTCAATCGCAAAGCGCGCATATGCCTTGAGCTGATCCTCGGGGAAGCTCGCCTTGACCTTGAAGTCACCACGCTTGAACTCACTCTCCACAACCTTGAAGAACTCGGTCTTTGTGGGCGCGCCAAGCTTCACGTCCTCGGGTACATTGGCGATCTTACGTGTCGCTGCATCAATTTTTGCCGAGAGCAAGGGCTCTGCCGCCGCAAGCGCCTCTTCTGGTGTGCCGCGACGATCAATGCTGCCTTCGGCGACAAAGAAGATGACCTTGTTCTCCGCATCATACAGCTCGTCCTTGACCAGCGCGGGCTTGAGATCCTGCTCGAATCGCTGCGCAATCTCCTCGACCTCAACCTCGTCACGAAGCGCCGCCGCACGGGCAGTTGCCTCTTTCCTGATCTTTGGCAGCGCATAAAGATTCCCCACCTTGTCAAACACATCGGCGGCTTCCTTCTTTTTCCCCTCGGCCACAAGCTTCTCGCCACGCTCCTGGAGGAAGTCCACAAGCATCGTGTTCAGGCGAGGGTTCTTGGTGTCATACTTGAGCCCCTTGCTGACCACTTCCTCAAACTTCTGAGGGTTGGCATTCTTGTCCATGGAGTCAGCCCAGTCCCTGTACAGGTCGGGGAAGTAACTCTCTTCCATCAGCTGGCGAATTCTCTTTTGCTCGATCTTCTCCTTGTCATTGGAGGGCTTCTCACTTTCAAGCTTGCTCCACAACGCGAGCAGACGCTCCTCGGCTTCCTTGTATTGCTTCTTCTTCACATCTACCTGTGAGCGCAGGATAATCGCCTGTGAGCTGTTGGGCTCTTTTTTCAGCGCTTCCTCAAGTACGCTCTCGGCGCGATCCACATTACCCGCCTGAAGTGCACTGTCAGCCTCGATCATCAGATCCTTGGCAGACTTCTCACACCCCGTCACAAACAGCGCACCACTCAGTACGCACCCTGCGACCAGCGCACGCATCATCATTGTCTTGGAACGTACAGCAGACCTCATTGCCTTCATCATTTATCTCCTTACCAGCTTATATTGATATGAGCCTCATGAGCTCAACATCGCTTTCATAAAAGACTAACATATTCATACTTTATCGTCTCCCCATGCCCACGATTCTAATCACGGCCAGTCAACGTTACAGCATCATCATAAAACAGCAAGAAACTTCCCCTGATCCATATGCTTTTCCACATGCCAACATATCACCATCGCCTGGTGCCCTTGATAATACATACACTTACATCCACTTACATCACATCTTTTCCTCGTGTCATCCGCATCACCGCATCACCACACCGCACCACAACGGAGATTGACATCAACCCTGATGGCGTTTAACTTATCGATGGCTCTGGCGGCTTGAAACAATTTCACAGAGGTTTACTGTATTTGTAGCGCTTTGATGTGCCTGAAAATACACGCATTCCTCTGTCTTTGACGCATATCCCTTCCACCATGCGTACCCGCACAGGTGACAATCTTATAAAGTCATCACTTGCGCGGTCACGTGCCAGACAGTAAATAACCGTCACTTTGAGATCTGGTGTTGTCGTACATTACGCATGAACACACTGGCATGATGCCAGAGTTTTCACGCGTTGCGTCACACCATAAACACACAAGGGAGTCGCAGGCTATCTTCTCGCGTTACATGTGTTGCGAGGATACGCAGGCTCCCATCGTTGTAAGGAGATAAAGTCCATATGGGTATGTTTGATGTGGTGTCCAAGGGGTTCCGTGATGTGCGTAACCGCTTTGAGGGCAAGAAAGAGCTGACAGAAGAAAACATTGACGAAGCACTCCAGCAAATCCGCATGAGTATGCTGGAAGCTGATGTGAACTTTCGCATCGTCAAAGGTTTCCTTCGTCGCGTGAAGGAAAAGGCCCTCGGTGAAGTGGTCAAGGTCAAGGTCGGTAAGAAAGGTGAGAAACTTGAGGTCTCCGCGGGTGACCACTTCATCAAGATTTGTCACGATGAGCTTGAAAACCTCATGGGGCCAGTGGATACATCCATCGTCTTTGAAAACCCCCGTCTTGGACCAACCAAGATCATGATGGTCGGCCTCCAGGGTGCTGGTAAAACCACCACCACCGCAAAACTCGCCAAGCACATCATCGACCGTCACGGCAAGCGTCCTCTCCTCGTGGGTGCCGACGTCTACCGTCCCGCTGCTATCGAGCAGCTTCGCGTCCTCGGTGCAAGCCTCGATATCCCCGTCTTCTCCAAGGAAGGTGGCGACCCTATCGAAATCTGTCGCGAAGCCATCAACTACGCTGAGCGCGAAGATCGCAACGTCATCCTGTTTGATACCGCGGGCCGCCTCGCTGTGGATGACACCCTGATGAGCGAGCTTGAGCAAATCGTCGACAAGACCAAGCCTCAGAACATCTTCCTCGTCGCTGACTCCATGATCGGTCAGGATGCCGTGAACACCGCCAAGGAGTTCAACGATCGCCTCGAGATCGATGGCTTCATCATGACCAAACTCGACGGTGATGCTCGCGGTGGTGCCGCACTCTCCATCAAGGAAGTCACTGGCAAACCCATCAAATTTATTGGTGTCGGTGAGAAAGTTGATGACCTCGAAGAGTTCCGCCCTGAAGGTCTTGCAAACCGTATCCTCGGATTCGGCGATGTCATGGGCCTCATGCAGCGCTTTGAAAAAACACTCAGCGAAGACGATGCCGCTCGCGCCGAGCAAGACGCCATGCGTATGCTCTCCGGTGAATTCGACTTCAACGACTTCTATAACCAGCTTGAGCAGATCTCCAAGCTTGGCTCCCTCAAGGACCTCATGGAAATGATGCCCTTCTTCAACGGTGCCATCCCTGAAGATCTGAACCTCGATGATAGCGAACTCACCAAAATTCGCGCCATCATCCAGTCCATGACCCACAAAGAGCGTACTCAGCCCGATTACCTCACACGTCAACCCTCTCGCCTTCGTCGTATCGCCAAGGGTGCGGGTCAACCTCATGAGAAGGTCGAGCAGGTCGTGCAGCAGTTCAACATGATGCGCGGCATGATGCAGCAGTTCAGCTCCATGGGCGGCGGCTTCCTCGGAAAGCTCCCTGGCTTCAAGCAGCTCAACATGATGCGCCAGCTCAAAGACATGGACATCGGAGCCCTCTTCGGTGACATGATGAACGCTCAGGGCAACCCCAACGCTGCACAGGGTCCTGGCGGCGGACTCATGGGCCTCCCTGGCTTTGATGGCCTCAACTTGCCTCCTGGCTACACACCACCCGGTGCTCGTATGCAAGGCAACGCTCTTAACCGTGGCACAAAGTCTCGCTCCATGAGCCACAGCAAGAAGAAACGTAAGCGTAAACTCGCAAAGAAGGCGCGCAAAAAGTAATTAGGACTTGAGCGCACTGCCTGATAAGATGCAGGCGCGAGTGATTTTAAAATCACTCGCGCCTGCATCTTTTTTTCTTACCACCCTCCCCTTCTTATACGCCACGCCCTCCCTATGGACAGCAACACACCACACTGTCACACACACCCTGAACACCTCGCCATTGCGTGGTGCTCTTCTTGCCAGAAACCTCTCTGCCATTATTGCTTTAGCAACAATATCAGGGGCTTGTGCATTTGTGACGCGTGCAAAGAACACAATGTCCAGTCAGGCACGCCCTGGGATGATCCCGAGAGTCCATCCGCATTCAATGCCTTCGCCACCACCCTCTTTGATATCCTGCGCTCACCACAAAAGTTCTGGCACACCATCCCCAGTCAGGCAAAACCAGCACCCGCGCTCGTGTTTGCGCTCATCTGCATCCTCTCAGGAAGCATGATGCATTACGCATGGCTCTTCATCCTGCAACCCGACATCATGTCGACCTTCCAGGAAGGGCTCAACATCCAGATGCCCGACCAGCTCTTCAAATCATTTATCTTTATACGCATCATCATGATCGCCCCCGTGCACCTTCTTGTGCACACCTTTCTGCTCCACTTCCTACTCTCTGGCGTGGGCAAACAAAAGTCCAACCTCAAACTCACAGGCCGCATCGTGGGCTACAGTTGTGGCGCCTATATCCTCTACTTCATCCCACCACTTGGAGGACTCCCCATTGGACAGCTCGCGGCGTTTGTCTGGGTATATCTGTCAGAGTATGGTGCACTCACACACTACTACCCCAACGCCTCAAGCACGCGATTAAGCATCACCGCCCTGCTCGCTATTTATGGGAGCACCATCCTCACGGCGGTGTAGCACCAGGGAGCTCACCTGCGAGCCCATCGTGTGGGATGTGCAAAAAAAGGCCCATTCACAATTCATATCAATCACTTATCTATCTTGAGCGAGGCTGGTGCAGCGGCAGGCAAAGCCGTAGGGACTACAGCTTTACTGGAGCACGAAGTTTGCTGTCCAGGCTGTTGGCCATTGTGTCGCAGGTAAATAATCGTTTCCAAAGTTACCAAAGTAACCCCCACTTGAGGTCAAACCACCATAGTAAGAAAATGCCATGTAAAAGGAGTGATCATCACGCGGATGAATGAACAGCGGTGACGTGGCATACATTTGCCCATCGGCTCGTAACCCCACATTCTTCACTCCCCACGACTCTCGACGCACAAGCTCTCCATCCCAGTACGCGATCTTCGTTGTGGGATACGTGGAGTCGATAAAAAATATACGCTCGTCATCAATCGCCCGCACATCACCAATAAAGTTATGGGCAAGCTTGAAGTTCACCTCCTTTCCAGAAGTGTCCAGACGAGCATACCAGCGACTCTCCACGATCCGCCCCAACACCTCAACCTGACGACCAATCGCCTCGCTGGGAAGTCCCCCCAGATGGACCGCATGCTGTGAAAACGCACAGGTCGAATAGGGGACCTGAACTGCCAAGCGCTCTTCAAGATCTTCAGAATAATAGATGACCTTGTTATTCCTGATATCCAGCTCTTTGGTACACGCGATCCACCCCTCCTCCAGGCCATGCAACGTGAGATGACTCACCATGGCCGCGTCAACCTCATGAAGCACCATCCCACGCTCATCAAAGACTCGCAGGATCCTCTCCTGAGCAGTGGAGAGCAACACCACACGTTTATCTCCCTTGTAGAGCCACTGAAGGGGAGTCTCATCCTGAAGCACCGCCCACCCAAAGGATTGCTCTTCCAAGGTTGCATCATCCAATACAAACCAACCCTTACGAGCACCAGCCACACCATGGAGATCGTGTTGTAACTTTGAAGCAGCCTGCAACCACAGCTTACCATCAAAGAAATCAAGCTGCTCTACCTCATAGTCCACCACACAACGCTCATGCAAGAGTTCTCCAGCAGCGCTCCAGCGGGCCAGACGAGTTGCAAACACCCCTTCCCCCGCACATGAGCTGATTGTCTCCCTGTACGCGACGATGTGCTCGCCTGCTTGATTGACCGTCGCTGCGAGCACAATACCGTCATGCTCAAGCTCATGAAGCTGCTTCAAGTCACGAAGATAGAGATTCCTCCTGTCTACCTGAATGGTCATGTTCCAAGGACGGTCAACAAGCGTCCATGGCATCGCGCGATTGGCGTACAGGGACATGGGGTCGATGTCCAACTGCTTGATCGCCTCAATATTGGTGACAGGCTGATAGGTGGAAGACGATATAGCCATGTAACTCAAGCTATTGCCAACCTGAGGTTGATAAATACGCCCACGCTCAAGCGTCACCTCACAACTCTCACGGCACTCCACGCCATTGATCACAAATGAGGTGTCTTCAAGAGCTGGATTCTCTTCCTCATCCAGAGCAACCCTGTCCTCAATCACAACCGGAACAATGTATGAAGGCACCCCATCACGCGGAAAGAGCCAGCGTGTATTGCCCGTTGCAAACTCCCCATGACGACCAATATCAGCCTGAGGATAGTAGTTAAGCACATCCGTCTGGTACATGGAGACATAGGAGAGGTCTGTCTCCACAAGGCTCATGTTCCCTGTGTGATGTAGCTCAAACTCACCAGTCTCAAGATCAACCACGGTCCAGACAACCAGCCCGCCATGATGTCGCAAACCCATCGCGACAATGTATGCCTTGTTATCCCTGATCTTGAACTCAAACGGATTACCAATACCAAGATCCTGGCGCTGCCACATCTCGCCATCAAATCGAGCAAGTATGAGCCGATCATGTATAGAATACTCAAAGTTATCGCCCGCAAAGCGAGGCTCTGGGCGCTCGGAATACACAGCATACAGATCCCCTGCATCATTCCACGCATAGAGCGTGCGAAGGTCTGGAGAAACACGCCCTAGACGTGGCTCTGGAGCCTCTTCAAAGCGTTGAAATATCTGGCTCCCTGGCTCAGTCTCAATATGGTAATTATGGGCGACCATGATCATCAACCGCCCATCAGGATGCATGGTGGCCCGGAGCCCCTGCCCCACTTGCCCCTCAAGTGGAATCGCACGCTTTTCTAACCAGTATCCATTCTCCATCAACTCAAACAAACGCTGCCCCATGGTGGTGATAAACACAGGTCGACCATCCGGTCGGAGCACTGCTGTCATCTCATCCTGAATACCAAAGGGCCGCTCCATCTGTCCCACGACCTCGGCAGCTCCCTCCTGTTGTGGATTGGCTGCATCATAGGACCAGATCTCCATCTGAGCATCCCGGTTCCAGTTCGCCGCATACCCCTGATTTTTATCATTGATAATGAGCGCCGTCGCGCGAGGAAACCCATTGGCAGGCCGCAAACCACACCACTCAGGATCGGTCACCATGTGCTCACCGCCTGCCACATGCAGTTCCCCACGCGCATCCCACGCCACACGAGCGGCGTCGTCACCATTTGGTGCCTCCTCATGGGTTAAAAATGGGAGCGTTGACTGCTGTTGATAGTCTCCTGGCGCAATGCAACGATCGATATGATGAAAGGTCAACGTTTGAGCGCTGCTTCCCGACTGAAGAACGAGCCGCTCCCCAACAATGAACTCCTTGATCTCCAGGACCTCTTGTTGACCACCACTACGACTCACGAGGGTGATCTTCCCCTCATCAACTGAAAAGGTTGAATCCACAAAGATCCCTGTGGATTGTGTGGCGTCAGCGTCACCATTGTATGTCGCGCTCCACTCCACATCAGGGAATTGTTCGGGATTTTTTCGCAACGCGAGCAGCTGGTACTCGGAGCTCTCGATGTTGGTAGGATCTTCAAGATCGTAACGTTCCACCAATGCCCACCAATAACCAGTGACATCCTCCCGCGTCACATCTTCAGGAGAGATGACATCCCCAACCTCAGGCTCACGACATCCACCTCGACAGGACACATTGAACGCTATAAGCATCACACAGCATATCACCACCGAGAAACATCTGGACCTGAACATAAGCTAAAACCATGCCTTGGGGTTGGATTGTATAATGAGTAGACACTCTCATCATATCAAGCGTCAAGGCGTGGTCAACACAGCTCACCTTTTAACATCATAATCAATCACTTAAATAACATCAACTCAACCCAAAACAGCCGCCACAAAGGTCGCATAACGCCCCTCGCTCATGCCCGCAGGCCAGGGATGATCAGCTGCCTGTGCACCCGTATACACCACAAAAGGTGAGCACCCGACCTCGGCAGCGCTCTTTGACAGCACCTTGAGGAGCGCCTTCTCACCAATCGCCTCACTACATGATGTGATACAAAAGAGCCCACCGCGTTCGGTCACTTTCAACCCCTGAACACAGAGGCTCTCATACACCTTCAAGGCCTTGTGTGCACTGCTCCTGTTTGGCGCAAGCTTGGGAGGATCAAGAACCGTAATATCAAAGCGTTGCCCCCGCTCAATACAGGCATCAAGGTAACGGTCGACCCTGGAGGTCTCTATCTGCACCTGCTCAAAATGGTTGAGCTTTGCGTTTGCCAGCACACGCGATGTCGCCTGGGCGGAGCTATCCACGCACATCACCCGGGCAGCACCCTTGCTCGCTGCATGCAAACCAAAACCGCCCGTGTAACTGTAAGCATCAAGCACACTAGCCCCTTTTGAACGGGCCGCAATCCACTCGCGATGAGGACGCATATCAGCATAATGACCTGTCTTCTGAAACTCCTCGGTCACAAGCTCAAACAACACGCCTGACTCATTGACCTCCACACGCTCGGGCCTGTGCTCGGAACGCCAGCATCGTTCATGCTCAAAACCCTCAAGCTCCATGATCTTGTCTGGCGCTGGAATATCGAGGATGCCATGCTCCGGGAAAAGTCCACAAAGAGCAGTGAAGATTGTATCGCGCATGCGATGGAGAGGCATGGTCGTGATCTGCACCACGATGAGCTCTCCGAGCACATCAATGGTGAGGCCAGGAATACCATCGCCCTCGCTGTTAACCAGTCGATAGCTCTCATGAGCATCCGTACGATGAAATGGCGGCAGCTTTTGCTGAGAAAAACCAAGCAGATGACGCCGATTATAACTAGCAAGCAAAAGTGACGTAAAGTCTTCCACAGAAAGCTCTTTTGCGCCCTCTTCGGGGAGTTCCCCTTGAAGCGTAAGCACGCGAGCACGGATCTTGGACTGCTGAGAATACAGAGCAAACCCAAGCGCCTGCTCATCCTCATCAAGAACCTTGACGAGAGTGGCCAGGGGCATGTGACCTTTACATTGCACAATGGAGTCAGCAAAGATCCAGGGGTGGCCTTGCATCACTCTTTCGGCAGCTTTGCGATCAATTTTTATGGATGGTGTGCGAGGTGCTTTACTCTTCTTACCCATGAGACAAGTTCCAATGAAAAGGAGTGAGGTGAGATAAAAAAGGACGCGTAGAAAGAGCGAAGGCGTGGCGCCTCATGTACACATGAGGCGCCACGCCTTCGCTCTTTATCTTATTACTCGTAGATTCCGAAGCAAACGCCCCAGAGTCGAGAGAATAATCTTAACGCTTGGAGAACTGGAAGCGAGCACGAGCGCCGCGCTGACCGTACTTCTTACGTTCTTTAGCACGAGCATCACGAGTAAGGAAGCCGCCAGCCTTGAGAGGAGCGCGGAGACCCTGGTCAACGAGGAGCAAAGCGCGGGCGATACCGAGGCGCACAGCACCTGCCTGACCGCTCTTGCCGCCACCCTTGACGTTGCAAAGGATGTCGAACTTGTCGCCCATTTCGGTCAACACGAGAGGTTGACGAACGAGCATCATAAGGACGTCGCGCTGAAAGTACTCATCAGCGTTCTTCTTGTTAACAGTAATCTGACCGGAGCCAGGGCGCAGGAAGACGCGTGCAGATGCTGTCTTACGACGACCGATGGCGTGGTATTGTTCAATGTTTGCCATGAATCTCTCTTCTGATTCGCAGTTAATAAGGTAGCGCCACAGTGAAGGGCGCGTACTTCATGAAAAATCGATTATACTTCCAAAGTACCAGGCTGTTGAGCAGCGTGAGGATGCTCGGCACCAGGGTAGACTTTAAGCTTCTTGAAGATCTGACGTCCAAGCTTGTTCTTGGGCAGCATGCCCTTGACAGCAAGAGACATGACCATCTCGGGCTTCTTGGCAAGAAGTTCGCGAGCGGTGATCTCTTTCAACCCACCTGGGTAACCAGAGTGACGGTAGTAGATCTTCTGATCCATCTTGTTGCCTGTGAAGACGAGCTTGTCTGCGTTGATGCAGACCACGAAGTCACCTGTGTCAACGTGAGGGGTGAAGATGGTCTTGTGCTTTCCACGAAGAACACGAGCAACCTCTGTTGCAGCACGACCCACGGTCTTACCTTCGAGGTCGACGATCCACCACTTGCGCTCGACGTCGGAGTGCTTTGCGCTAAATGTTTTCATAACCTTATCCATTGCTTGTTATCGAGGTAATCCACATAAAGTGTCACACCTCTTTGTATGGTTTTATACACCGAATAAACTTTAAATACTTTATTCGCTAAGCTCTTGCACCTGTTCATATTTCAACACTCTAAAAACCAGAAGCAAGTGGGATAGCTTCTATGTAGTGGCTTTATGGAGCCTTACTCAGATGAACTGTTCAAGACAAAGCCAGGAGCAATAAATACTCCTGTTTGTGCGTCTTCACGAGCACGACTGGGTTACCAGGCCAGAACGACTCAACACACAAAAACATGAGATAAGCAGGATGGTTGATTCATACCATGATGGACCACACAACCCATACCTCACGAGGCGCAGTGTGATACAACGCACCTTTAATTTCTGTCAACAAAGAATCCTGAATTCCTGCCTATTTTACAGCACAGAGGGCCTACTTTTTGGCATCTTCCAATTTTGCCTGCGGCGTGAGCTTGTGTTTGGCCATGTAATCCTTGGCATCAAGCGCCAGAGGATGCTTGGGATAATATTCAATCAGATCGGTCAATGCGACGACTGCCTTGTTGACATCATCCAGCTCCAAATAAGCACGCGCAAGCAGGAACAACGCCTGTGGATCTAGCCCCAGCCCTGGATAGTTCTGAAGCAAATAACTCAGACGCATTGCTGCTGCGCGAGGATTATCACGCTTCAAATAAAACTTGGCGACATACAGCTCATGATCAGCGAGCCTACGGCGAGTCTCTTTGAGTTTGCGTGTAGCCTCGGCGGTGTACTCTGTCTCGGGGTTGCGGCGCAAAAAGTACTGAAGCTCTCGCTCTGCTTCCTTGGCACGATCCAGATCGCGCTCATAACCAGGAGGCAAGAAGAACCACTCACGAGGCATCTGCTTATAAAAGGCAAATGCCACCCTCCAGTTGGCGTAGGTCACGCGATCATCATCAGGATGTAACTTGGAGAACGCCCTGTATTGCTCCACCGCAGTGGCATACTTCTCCTGCTCAAAGTAGGCATCCGCAATGCGCAAATCTGCAAGCACAGCCAGTCCGCTGTAGGGAAACTTCGATCGCAGCACGTTAAAGCGTCGAATCGACTCGGAGTAATCTCCAGTCTTGAAGGCACGCTCGGCATCCTTGTAAGCCTTCTGCGCACGCGCTTCATCCGAGGAATCCTGTGCGTGTGCATCGTGCACATCCACCACGGATACAAACGAACCAGCAAGACATGCCGCACATAACGCGCCCAGAATATGGTGGCGTGTGTAACCAAGCAGACGTTTCGCTTTTTTATTCTCTAACATTCTCACAACCTGATTTCATACATCGTGTCAACACCAAGGGACAGCATCACGCGGGAACCTAACACAAGCCCCTTCAAGCTTGAATCCCTATTTTACGTGCGTGCACGCTTTAACATCATGACAAAAGAATTACCCATGGCCTATAATCTGCATTACAAGTGAACGCAAGGCTCCCTCCAGGGCACCCCTCACACAGTATATACGTCGCACATGAAGCCCCCGAATGTGCTCACAATGATCGATTGGAGTAATCTTACTCCATAACAATGACACTAATGTCACGCATGCCATATACATACACACATACTCGCACGACAACCGTGCTCAGCACCCTTTTGATGATGCTTATTACGCTTCATGCTGCGTGTCTGGGCACTTCCCTTGGGCAAAACTGCGTCTTTGACTCTGAATGCGGCCCATCCCAACGCTGTGTGCAAAGTATATGCTATCAGGAGTGCACCTCCGATGATCAGTGTGCACAGGACGAAGAAGAGAGCTGCCAGTCACAAGATCGCGGAGGTGACGGCGCTCAAGATATCGCCGTGTGCATACAGGACAATGACATCATCGCGACTGAAGCAAATCACGAGACAAGTTGCACAGAAAATTCCGAGTGTCAGGAAAGACTTAACGATGAACGTGCACGCTGCGGCATCCTCTCGACCTGCATCATCCCACCTGAAGAACATACAATTATCGTGGAGGATTTAAGCACACGAGGACAACCTGGCGCAGAGATCCTCACTGCCCATCTTGAAGATCAACAGGGCACCTTACTCGACACCCTGACCATCCAGGCATACACACCCGTAGAGCCACTCACCTCTGAAGGTGCTCAGGACTTCGCATGGCTCTCCCCCCATCACATGACTTGCAACACCACAAGTACAGCGCTCGCCCTTGGCGGTCAGTCAGGAGAGCTTGAGCTTGCCTACCTCAACGCACAGGGTCGAAAATCCACTCTGGAAGAAGGCTGGTCCATTGTAGTGCACGAAAAAGGCTCGCAGTGCGATGAGAGCGAACCAAACGACCCCCTTCAAATCATGCTATGTGTCACGCTCACGGGCGACCCTTTCACAAAAGATCGCTGCCGAGTCCTTGACACAACCCTGCAGGAAGGAATGATTATAGCACCTGTAGCATTCAACCAATCACTTCGGTTTTAAGAGAGGGTTCGAGGAAGTGAAACAATAATTATTCCTTACAATGAATAATTTTCATGTATACTGCGTCCAATTACAACGTAGACGTATCGACAAGCAACCTTTCACGTGTTCACACACAACTTATTGGAGATAATACACCATGATTGATAATAAACTTAAAGCACTTGGCGCCACAGCTAGCGCTCTCATTGGCCTTTCAATCCTCGCTTGTGGCGGCGGCCTGGGAAACAGCGGCGGCGGTACACCCTGTACTCTTGACTCCGATTGTAGTGCAGATCAGGTCTGTTCACAGAGTGATAACGTGTGCCAATACACATGTGTTGATGACTCCGAATGTTACCTCGGCGAGCAATGCTTGCCACGTGGTGGAAACGCCGTGGGGAACACCTGTCAGGTGTCCAGCGACGACAACTCAACTACAAACAACACAACAACAAACAACACAACCACTGTAGAATGTACTGTCAACGAAGACTGTATCGCGGGTGACCTCGAAGGTGTCTGTTTTGATGGCGTATGTGATTACCCAACACCTGACACCACATACAACTGGATCTTGATCAGCGATACCAGCGCTGGTGCTGAAGCCTGTGATAACACTGATCCTGGCTCTGACATCATGGGCGTGCGTTTGCTTGATGAGCAAGGACAGCTCGTGGGCTGGGGCTCTGCAGGTAACGACCAGCAGGGCACAGGTGAGGACATGAACAAATATCCCACCACAGTGCGTTTGGACGGACAGCCTCACGGGCTCACAAGCCTTGAATGTCCTGACGGTCGCCTCAGCGAACTGACCCCCGAACCATTCTCCCTTGGATGTGGTGGTTGGGTCCTCATCGAATTCTATGACAGCGTAGGAACTCCCGTTGCGATCACAGAGGGTTCACGCATTGAGGTTCTTGAGTACGGCTCAAACTGCGGTGGCTCCGATGCTGACAGCTACGATGTCCTGCTGTGCACTGACTCAGAAGGAGCAAGAGGCGGCTCGGACGCATCCTGTTCATCCGAACTCGGTCTAGGCCTTGAAGGATTTGGCTCCATTTCCGTGAGCTCCCTTCCTCAGTAATCGCTCCACATAAAAAAGAAAAAGAGGGGCGACCATTTGGCTAGCCAAATGGTCGCCCCTCTTTTTCTTTTATTTTTTTCTTCACAACCTCGTGAAGCGGCTTAAATTGTGCCCAACTCTACAGAGCCAGCGCAGTCTTGAAGATGACATGGTACGGTTTTAGAACTCGCATCCACACGCATTGCGCACCATCTGTATCAATTTGATCGCTCGCATGAAACTTTTCTACACATTCGATGACTTAAACTTGACGAATTGGCAAGGATCATGCATTGAACTCTGAAACGAAACGAGCCGCAGGTACACTATACTTATTCGACATGTATCTGAGTTTATCGGCTTGCAAGGTTTCTTCGTCGTGATTGTCACGACACTCTTAACCTTTCACGTTCATTCGAACCTCCAATGGAGACTAAATCACATGAAGAGCACACTTAAGTTTCTCTCTGCTACAGCACTTCTCTCCCTCGCCAGCAGCCTTGTTTTGACAGGTTGCCCCGGTGAAGTCGACACATGTACAACAGACGCTGACTGCGACACAGGATACATCTGTGACGCTGACGTCAACGAGTGTGTGCTTGAGGCCGACGCCTGTACATCCAACGCTGACTGTGCAGATGGCACATTCTGTGTCCAGGAAGCCAACAACTCTGGCGACTTCGTCTGTGGCATGCCTACTGACTGTAGCGAAATCGCTCTGGCAGAAGAAAAAGACTCCTACTGCGACACCCAGGAAGCTGGTGCAGCATGTCTTCCTATCGTCGACGGAGGAGAAGGCGCTGTGGAATGCCGCGTGCCTACAAACTGTGGCGAAGCTACTGACGTGGACACCTACTGCCGCAACGAACTCGGCCTCACAGACGACGATGGTGTCGCATGTGATATCGACGCCGAAACTCCTACATGTGTCGCAACCGTCATGACCGACCACTACCACGTGATGGTGAAAGACATCAGCACCGAAGACTGTAACCTTGCAGAAGACGCAAACGGCTTCGATCCTGGTTCTGACATCACATTCGTCGAGCTTACCGACGCTGATGCCATGGTGCTTGGCTACGGTAAAACCGTAACCTACACACAGGGTAACGATCCTGCTGACCAGCAGAACGACTTCACAAACGAAGACGTCCTCGACGGTGCTGCTCCTGATCTTCTTACAGAGAGCGATTTCGAAGAAGACCTCGAGAACCGTTGTCCTGCAGGCGACAGCGCTGGCCGCTTCAGCACCACAAGCGTGCTTACACTTGGCTGCTCTGGTAGCGTCATCGTGGACTTCCCCACAGATTCCTCTATCCAGCCTATCTTCAACGGCCAGACCGTGACCGTTGGTGAGTACGCTCCTGTCTGTAACCAGAACGAAAACCCCACAGGTACAACAGGTACAACAGACTTCTACGAAGTCTACGTCTGTCCTGCTGTTGAAGTGGACGGAACAGCTCCTACCGATCTCGACTGCGAAATGAGCGGCGTGAAGATCTCCACCGACACCACAGCTGGCCTTAAGAGCTACGAAGTGACCGGTGTGAAAGACGCTCCTGCAGCTGACGATTCCGGCGAAGAAAGCTAATTGACATGAGGTGGAGTAAACTTACTCCACCACCATGACAATCGCGTCATAATGGCGAGGCTGATTTAAATCAGCCTCGCCATTTTTCTTTTTAAATCTTTCTCGCCCTTCCCTCGTCAAAAGCAAGTGTTGGACATCGCACGTGTCATGCTTACGTTGTATGTCATGGGCTCTCTACGACCATCACACAAAGGAGTGTTATGTTTTTCGTTTATGCAATCGTTCGATTCTTGCTTCAAGCCCTGGCGCTAAAATTCTCAGTCTCACTAATTGGACAGCCAGGCGTTCAAAATAACTACACACAAGCACTGACAACCTCTGCCATTCTTGGCGTCCTGAGCTTGCTATGCGGCTGTATCCCTGTCTTTGGATGGCTACTTTATCTGGGACTCTGGTGTGCTGTGGTGATGAACACATACAAGCTCTCGTTCACCCGTAGTGTTGGCGTGGCAATCATCCAGACGTTGATCGCGTTTGGACTGCTCAAGCTGTTGGTGTTGATTAATATTCTTCCAGCAGCAACATCACTGTAAGACTCAAAAAGATAAGACCGAAAGAGGGCGACCATTTGCGCAGCAAATGGTCGCCCTCTTTCGGTCTTATCTTTTTGAAACTGGTTCCTGGAGCGTAATAAAGAAGGATCTGTTGGGAAAAGCTCCTTCTCCATCACGCTCTAGAGCTTTTCTCGTTCCATAATAAGTCGGTTAATATATTCGGCAAACTGTCTACCAATGTATGTAATCGCGTTGACTTCATTGGAGGAGAATGAGGAGCCTTCCTGTCTGTTCATCAGCTCGATGCAACCGTAGACACGACCTTCGAACTGAATAGGAGCACAAAGGATGCTGTGTGTTGGGTATTGCAACGCATCAGAGATCTCACGATAGAAGCGGTTATCACGCTGTGCATCGCTGATGGCGAGGCTCACGCCCTGGCGAGCGCAGAATCCAACGATGCCTTTGCCCATCGGCACACGGAAGTCCATCACCTCAGCAGCCTTGGGACCACGCGCAGTGGTGAAGTAGAGTTCACGTCCATCGCTGTTAGCAAAAAGAACTGCACCGCTTTCAGCAGGAACTTTGGACATCGCAAGTTCCATCACGAAATTAACGACCTGCTCCATGTCCATGGTGTTTTCGTGAATGGACTGCACCTCAAGGAAAATATCTTCGAGAATGTTTTCCGAGACGGTTTCCGCAGCGCGACCAATTTGAACAGGCTCTCGCTCAGAGGTTTTTCTGCGCTCTGAACGCACCACGCGGGCGGGCTCTTCCTCACGTTGAAGTGCTTCGATTGAAGCGCTCCCCACACGCATACGACCATCCTCGCCCAACCATGAGTCGGATGGAGAGGTGTCAGAGTGAGCTGATTCCACAGCGGGTTGTTCTGGTGCTTGTGCAGGAGGTGGCGTGGGTGGTTCTGCGGCAGCTTTCAGCGCGGCTTCTTCAGCGGCTTTGCGCTCAGCTTCGGCAGCCTCGGCGGCCTGTTTACGTAACGTTTCGACTTCTTCATCTTCCTCAGGATCAACCTCACGAAGGATGAAGACGCGGCGAGTCATGGCATCAGTCACATGAATGGAGTTATCATCCTTGATGTCACACATTACGTTGCGGATATCAGCCTCGGGCTCTCCAGTACGTTCAAGACCTGACTTCAATGCAACCATCCAGTTTGTTGCATCAACTGTAATGGTCTCGTCGTATCCGTTGGGGTCACTAGATGGAATGAGCACTTCGTAGAGCATTATTACTCCGATAATCCGAAAAAAGTTAAATGGTAAATCATCCTGGTGTCTGTCAATCACAGTATAACTGTAGACACTCACAAACACCAGTAAACCTTGCCCCAAAATCATTCGGGGAATAGTCGCAAGGATGGTTATTTGTGTTGATCTGTCCGTGCCACCACTAAAGAGAAACACATTTCCAGCAACACAGGAGATCTAACGTCACAAGCAGGGTTCGTTTTAGCAAACTACACAGGTTGTTTCACACCGCATTGACCATCACGGCAACCACCATGCTCGCCATGTTTTGAGTCGGCGTCTTCATCCATCAGATAACACCCAACATGTTCAAGCTCTTGCTCGCTTAACCAGGAACTACGCGGGTCATCAGGATCGAGCACGTGGTCACACACAATGCATTGCCACACAAGTTGTGTGGCGCCCTCTTGTTCTGCAAGCGCGCGCGTACCAAGAACCTGCTTTTGGCACGATGTACAATAAGATGAGAAAAATAAAACGTTGTCGCTCATAACACAATAAATCCATAAGGAAGGAGGGTCAGCACGGTGCAAAAAACAAAGCAAGCCAGAGGCATCATTCCCCTGGCTTTACGCGTTGTGCTCTGTGGAGGTGTGACACATCGCCTTAGATCTGTCGAGATGCAAAGATCAGAAGCTGATCAACCTCGCGTGAAAAGTTGGGATCGTTTGTCAGCGTATGTTGCAAGGTCTTGAGTGCTTGACGCTTCTGGCGAGGTTCAAACATATCGCCATAACGCTCATCGACAATCGCATGAAGTACCTCTGTACGGACAGCATTCTCATCAGAGATCTCGCCATTGATCACACGTTCAGCAATACCTACGAGCTTTTTGTCCAGAGGAGAAACTGTCTCTGGCGCGTTGGCTGCACCCGCAGCTTCTGATGAGCCCACGGAAAACTGCCGTGATGACCCTCCAGCCTTGCCAGACTCACTCACGCTCTCTGCATGTGCCTTCTGCATCTGCTCAATCAAAGCAGCTTGCATTCCCCCTGCCGCATTTCCTTGCCCAACCTTCATAACTCTACCTACTCATCGCCTTTTATGTAGCGATGACTTGATTTGGAAGAAGCCCCACAAACACCGCTCGTGTGACACCTTTTGTCTCTTCATCATAACTCAACAGTGAACCTTGATATGGCTCCCCCCAAATGCACCTCAAACCCTAACACAAACCATACATCCATTACAGCCATTTCATCGCAAGAGGAGAGGTCAACCTGTTCTTCATTGAAGAACAGGTTGACCTCTCCTCTTCCTCATGATGCGCGCTCATCTGCCGTGGAAACCACGGGTTGCGGAATCTGAGCTGGCTCAAGTGATATACACAACTGCTCCAGCTCACGTGCCATATTCAGCCAGGAGTACTGGGGATGCTCCTCTGACAGCGACTCCAGATAAGTGCGTATCCCCCGAACTTTTCGCTTGGCCTGAGACAACTTGCGTGAAAACAAGTACGCCTCTGCCAAATAAATTTGCACTGATGGATCTTCTGGCCACCTGCGCGCCGCAGCACGCAAGATCACGAGTGAAGCATCAAGCTCCCCCGCTGCAATCTCAATCGAACCCTTGAGCGCAAATACCAGCGGCTCATCAGGAAAGAGCTCTTCAACCTTCTGCATATGTTCCCTGGCAAGCGCAAGCTCACCATGTTCCATCAACAAGTAAATCCTCTTAAGCTCTGTTGAAAGCATTATCGACTCTTCATGTGTCATTGTTTAAACCTCCTCAAAACACAAACTCAAACCTTTGATTTAAAACGATTTCTAGGCGTGCATGTTATTAATTGCTGCTTTTGCTGTATCGTGTCGGGCCTTCATCAAGTTGGATAACGTGGAGAAGTTCCTGTTGTCAGACTGAAGCTGTGTCTGGAGCTGAAGGTACTGCATATTGAACGCCTGGCTCTCCTCCTGCATCTCCCACATTTTATCCAGATTATCTTGTGGAGCGGTCGCGATCTCTGCGCCAGAGCGCCCCTTCACCAAACTTGAGAGGCCGCGCGCAGCCAGACCCACAAGCTGCCCACCTGGGACAAAGGGAGCCACGCTCGCTGTCGCATCCAACGTCTTGCTCGCGACCTTGGACAACACATTGCCAAACTTCTTCCCTCCTGCCTTTTTCTCCTCCGCCTGCGCCCCTCCTGACATGGACTGCTGAATTGCAGACTGACCATAACTACCTGAAATTTTACCTGTCATACATTGACTCCTGTCCTGTTCAACATGATGTAACTGTCTCAAAACGCCATGGCGCATGAGTTCCTCTGACAGGGTTTTCGGTCGCCGCATCTGAAAGTTGCGTGGAGGAGTCGTTTTTTTAGAAAACGACTCCTCCACGCAACTTTCAGGGCCTCATAATCCAAGATGTATTTTCAACCAATCTCACGTACTATGTATGACATGGCAGGCTCGTAACGCCGTTTTGACAGTGTAACCTTCACAAGAGGTCCAGATAGTATGAGCAACAAGCTCAAAATCGATGCGCAACAAATCAAGCTCGAATTTCGTGGTAGCAAGGAAGACATTCGACGTGGCTACGAAATGACCCGTGAACTCCTCATCATGCACTTTCATGAGCAGCTCGCTCGAGCCGAGGTCAAGGAACAGAAAAAGAAGAGCACACGAAGCTGGACCCCACCCCAGACCCAGGAAACCATGCACATCAGCGTGGCAATCAGCTCGGACTTCTACAACAAGGTCTGTGTCCTGGAGCGAGAAGATTATGAGGACAGCATCTTCAACTCGGTGATGCGATTTGACTCCATTGACCGCATCTATATTCGCTCCTCTCAAAAGGATGCCCTTCAACGTCACATCAAGATCGGTAAAGTTCTCTGGCGAGAACTCACTCCCACAGGTAAAGCCGCCGTGCGCTCATAAAAGCACGCATCTTGATATATTGAATGTACTGAGTTTCACTGCACATCATTCTCCCGCCACATGCATCACACATCATCGTTACACGCCTCATCTCATGTGTTCTCCAAGCTGCACAGTCCATGGCCCATGGAGAGCATCCATGCATTTCGCACCGAGTGCGTCTGGACAAGAAGTGATACTGATCATCGACTCCACGAAGCGGTCCTCACATCAAGTCAACTTCTCATCCCCACAGAACATGGCATCACCTCTGTAGACCTGAGCAATGGTCACACGCGCTGGCAATGGAACGAAAACCATGTGCGTCGTGGTGCATTATGGGAACATGATCACTATGTAATTGTTCAGCAGGCATGGGGCATGGTTGTCCTGCTTCACAAGGATACGGGCAAGCTCATAAAGCGTATTGAACTCCCTCACCTACATCGTGTCATTGAAGTACACACGATGAGCGCCAAAAATCAGGAGTTTATCCTTCTGCTTGGCGAACGAGGTGTTGCAGCACTTTTGAACAGCACATCGCTACAACTTGAGTGGATACATCAAGGCGGAGTAAGAGGACTTGCTCATTATGCGCTCCGCGATCGCACACTTGTTGTGTTGCAAGGCAATCACCTGAGCAGGATAGATCTGTTCACAGGAAAGATCCTCTGGACAAAACAAACCCCCCGCCTTGCACGTTCGGTGCTCTTGCATCTCAACCGTGTGATCATTCTTCACACAGGATCACAGTGGGCTCAAACCATTGTGCGAGGTCTTGATCTTGATACGGGTGAACTCAAAGAGGAGGTTACGCTGGATGGACACCATCTTGGTACGTCCTTGATTGTGAACGATGACTTATGGCTCGTGGTGGAGCGTTATCAACAGCCTGTCATTGAAACACTTCGTGGAGAACAGCTTCAACCTGCGTGGCTCAAAACCTTGTATCCTCAACCTCGCCCGATGTCCCCAAGTCTGACCGTACTCTCAAGCTGTCCACGCGAAGGTCTTGTGCTTGTGCAAACAGGTTCTGAAGAGGTTGTTACGCTCCAGGCGTGTGATGGAAAGACCATCTGGAGGACAGAACAACAGCCGCTGATGCGAGTGCCGCTCAAGGCGCTCGTCACGGATGGTGTCTGCTTTGGTTTGGGAGGAGAATCGCTTGATATTCGACGCGCGGATTCAGGTCGACTGCTACATCGTTATACAGAGTTTATCGATGAACCCTGCCTGATGTTTGGCTGTGGAGCGCTTGATGTATTACTTGGCGAGCACTCGCCTGATGATGGTAGCTCCACCTTGTGGAAGGTGCGTTACTTACCTGCGCTCCGAACAGCGTACACGCGCTCCGAACGCAGATAAGTTTTCATGCATCAAATGCCAAAGAAGAGACGCTTGGCAAAATCGCTGGAGAGATCTGCTGCAAAGATCTTACGTGCAGCTTCGCGAATGTTGTACTCCACACGATTGTAGCGAAATGTCTGGGCCTCGGTATCAAAGATGCCAAAGCACGCACGGTTATCGTTATCACGGGGTTGACCCACACTACCCACCGTAACAATATATTTTTTGCCTTCTTCAAAGTGCAACATTGGTCCGTGGAGTTCACGAGCGCCCTGCTGTTTGTCGAGCTCAAACGCCTTGGTCAGGTGTGAGTGGCCAATGAAGGTGATGCGCTTGAGTTCATCCCAACGATGGATCAGTTGGTTTGCCTGCTGTGTATTGAAGACATACTCAAAATCTTCAAGGTTCACAGGAGAGCCGTGGCAAAAGGAGACATCAAGCTCTTCATCATCCTGACGATAGGTCAGTGTTTTGAGCCATGCATGATGATGTTCATCAAGTTGTTTTGCATGCCAATCAAGCGCGTTACGTGCAGCATCGTAGTAATAAGCATAGTCCATGCGACCACTTACTGCGGCGTCATGGTTTCCAAGGATCGTGATCTCTGCAACTTCACGCACAATCTCACAACACTCATTAGGATTAGCACAGTACCCGACCACATCTCCAAGACACACGTAACGATCAATCGCAGGAGACTGTTTTTTATAGGTTTTTAAAACTGTGGTTAATGCTTCAAGGTTACTATGAACATCGCTAAAAATACCAATGAGCATACGAATTAGTCCTATCTAGTTGAGGTAAGAGCTGTGGGAAACACAGACATGATGTACTGGAGCCCTGTGATGCAGGGCTCTTGCAGTGTGAACCAGGGGGTGCGTTCTGGCAAGCTGAACCTACCTCAAGACAGACGTTTCCGTGCTGCTTTTGCTGCATCGCGGACGCGTCTGTGACGATGCTTGAGCGCTTTCCCCAGCGTATCAGGCTGACGAGCCTCAAGAGAGACGAGCGCATCAAGAAGTGCATCGTTGTGACCGTGACGTTTAATCACATTGATCAGCGCGGGATAGAGCTTGTCCTCATAACGCGCTAGTGCCTCGGAGAGCGCCTTACGATTGCCGCTGCGCTTGGTGTCTTGTAAAGCATCAAGCAACACGGGAAGCGCCGAGGTTGAGCGAATACCTGCAAGGGCATATGTGCCGATGTATGTGGCGGATGCCCCACCCTCTTCAACACCTTTCACAAGCGCTGTCTCCATGGAATCTGCGCGTGACTCAACGAACTTCGCCAGACCAACGACCTCGGCAGCAAGCATCTCCTCGGACGCCTCAAGCACCTCATGAAGGACGGCATCGCCAAAGCGCTCGAGCAACATTTGCGCTGCCTCAAGACGACCATTGTGATCATCAAGGAGCAACAACAGATCATCCTTGGACATGCTCTCCATGTCATCAAACTGATCCAACACAGCATCATCAGGGAGGAAGTATGTGACCCCTGTGTTTTCAGAGCGCTTTGCCACGACCAACTCTTCAACCTCAACAGAGGCTTTGAGCTGAGGCAGCTTGAGTGCCATCGCCTTTGGCACCTCTGCCTTGGGCTCACTGATGGGCTCAGGCACAACTGGCTTGGTCATGATCTGAGTTTGTTCATGGACCTGGGGATCTTCCTGAAATTCCTTGGCTTTACGGAGACTTGCCTGCGCCAGCTCAACAACATCAGCCTCGGGCTGTGCACCAACCTCATCTGCAAGAGCAAGCAACGCGTCCCAGTTCTCCCAGATCTCCAGAGGATCAAGTTCGCTTGGCTTCAGACCAATGCTGACCTCTGCAAAGTTTGCCATCAAACGGCGAGCAAGAGCGCGCTCGTGATCCACAAGGTGAGCATCAAGCGCGACCTGGCGAAGAGGTTTGTTCAAATAAATCCCTTGCTTGAGCGCAGCCTCGACTACACGGCGCTGAATCGCCTTGAAGATGGAGAGAGGGAAGGAACGATTGCCCACAAGATACTCATACACATCGGGAGTGGACCAGTAGCCCACGATGCCCGCAGCCAGCTTGGCTTGCTCGGGTGTGGTGATGGTTGAGAAGCTCTCATGTGTAAAGGAGTGTCGCATTGTGCCAAGACGCTCATAACCGTCTGCGAAGTAGACCTCGGACGCCTTTGAGAAACCACCCATGTTGGCGTCTTGAATGGAGCTCTCCACCTTGTGCATCACCCACTGTGCGTTATGCTCAAGTGGAGCCTTGATATCATATGTCCTCAACAACTTGTTCTGGCGGTTGTAGAAGGCAAAGCGTACCGCACAATCCTGGGCCAGAGCTTCAAGAACCTGACGATCTGATGCATGGGACAGGTCAAGCAACCAGGCAAAGCTGTCGACAAGTTGCTGATCCTCAAGTGAGGCCAGCAGGAGCACGGCCACAGGAAACGACTCAATCGTTGCATACTGCACAAAGAGTTGTGGTTCAGCATCAAGCAGCTCATCGATGCGTTTTCTGGAACCTCTGAGGGAGGCCACCACAGCACCATCCACAAGACCAATGTAATGGTCCTGAGCCCCAGCCTGAGCACCTGCTCGTGAGGGGTCGAACTCGGCCTTAATGTTCACGTGATCAAGCGATGGAACCTGTGTAATCTGAGTTGCCTCATCATCAAAGTCATCCGCAGGGAGAGGATCGACAAGCGCTGTCTCGGCATGCAAAGGCGCACTGGTCATGATGTCATCTGAAAAGCTCTCCTCGGCGAGGATCTCACCTTCATCAAGGACGCGATCGGCATCGTCATCACCATCCACATCACTTGCCAGAATTTCGACAAACTGATCATCTGTCACCACCTGGGTCTTTTCCTCGACCTCGGGCTTTGGCACACCTGCATCGATGTCGCGTTGGCGTTGTTCGAGGTTCAAGCGCAGTGCTTCAAGTTGCTGCTTTTCAATAAGCAGCGAATCTCTCATTTGAGTCAGTTCTTGGCGCGCAAGTTCGACCTCGGAGCGTTCGGTAGAGATATTCATCTCGATCTCTTCCATACGCTCACGTTCACGCTCAAGGCGATCGGACACTTCCTGAAGTTGTGTTTGCTGAAGTTCCAGTTCGGCGCGCATTTGAGACAATTCCATGCGCTCCTGTTCGACTTCTTCTTTCTTCTGCAACAGTTCAACGTCGTGCGCGGGAGGTGGGCGAAGCGTACTGGAAGACTCCTCAAGACCCATGGAAGAACCAAGGCCAAATGTCTCGGTCTTCTCCACGAGTCCATCCTCGGACTCTTCTTCACTCTCAACCTCTTCGAGTTCTTTGATCACATCCTGAAGTTGAGCGTACGAGAACACTGTATGAAATTGCCTGACGTAGTCAGGCAAGATCTCGCGTTCCTTGGCCAGCTCCTGAAGCAGCTCACTACGGTGCTTGAACTCCTCGTGACGCAAGGACTCGGGGATGATGAGCGCAAAGATCTTCCTGTCTTCATCATGGTAACGCACGGGGATAGAGAGGGAGTACACATGTGAATCGAAAGGCGAGGAGATCTGGTTCAGACTGCCCACATCCAGAGCATCCAGAAGGTTTGGATCTTGCGTGACATTAATGCTTGTGTACACGCTAGCAGGAAAAACGGGACCTGCATGGCTACTAATCAAGACAGATGTCTTGGATGTACGACCAAGACGACCACCATAGACCTGCACTTCTTCTGTAGTATTATTCATGAGCCAGTAACCTCACTCTTACCTGTCAAATATAGTCGAAACACCATTATCATTGAGGACCGATGTCATACACATCTGTCCTGCTTTTGAAACACGTTTCAAGCTCGTCATTGTGTCAGGTGCAACCCACACTCGACACCAGTAAAACACCTGTTGTGTTCACTCAGTATGCACATAAACGTCGTTCAATCCACCTGATACCATTATATGCCCCCAAAAGGCAACGCTCAGGGGGGCGGCGAGCTGATATATCAGCTCGCCGCCCCCCTGAGCGTTGCCTTTGGGGTGGAGGTTGCACACAAATATGCAACCTGAACCTCTTATCTTTTCTGACGCAGGGCTGTTGCACCAGGATACAAGGACTGACCATCAAGGAGCTCCTCGATACGAATCAGTTCGTTGTATTTTGCGACTCTATCAGAGCGAGACAGAGAACCTGTCTTGATCTGACCGCTACCCACGGCGACAGCAAGGTGTGCGATGGTGGTGTCAGCGGTCTCACCAGAACGGTGGCTAATCACGCTTGTGTAGCCATTTCTGTGTGCGAGGTCCACGGCCTGAAGTGTCTCTGTCAATGTACCAATCTGGTTCACCTTGATGAGAATGGAGTTACCCACACCCATGTCGATGCCCTTGGCGAGGCGCTCGGTGTTTGTCACAAAGAGGTCATCGCCCACGAGCTGAACCTTTGAACCAAGTGATTGTGTCAACGCAGCCCAGCTATCCCAATCGTTTTCATCAAGGCCGTCCTCGATGCTGACCACAGGATACTCATTCACAAGCTCCTCGTAGAACGCGATCATCTGCTCGGGGTTAAGTTCTTTGCCTTCGCCAACAAGCTTATAAAGAGACTGCTTCTTGTCGTAGAACTCGCTGGCAGCCACATCAAGCGCGAGCAGGACATCCTTGCCAGCCTTGTAACCTGCCTTGTCAATCGCTTCGAGGATCACATCAAGCGCGTGCTTGTTGCTCTTGAGGTTAGGAGCAAAGCCGCCCTCATCGCCCACCGATGTTGCCATTCCATTTTTCTTGAGGACAGCCTTCAAGTTATGGAAGATCTCGGCGCCAACGCGCACAGCCTCTGTGGCGCTTGAAGCACCCACAGGCATCACCATAAACTCCTGGATGTCAACGTTATTGTCGGCATGAGAGCCACCATTAATGATGTTCATCATGGGGACAGGCAATGTGCGGGCAGAGACGCCACCGATGTAACGGAACAGAGGAAGATCGTACCACTTTGCAGCTGCATGAGCGCTCGCCATGCTGACGGCAAGCATGGCATTTGCGCCAAGCTTGCTCTTGTTTGCAGTTCCATCAAGATCAAGCATGCATTCGTCGATGCCGACCTGGTCCATGACTGCGTAGCTCATCACTGCGGGAGCAATGATCTCGTGGATATTCTGTACAGCATCCTGCACGCCTTTACCCATGTAACGTGAGGAATCCTGATCACGCATTTCGAGTGCTTCATGCTCACCTGTGGATGCGCCGCTTGGAACGGCTGCACGACCGATGATTCCTCCTTCAAGAATGACATCACATTCCACGGTGGGGTTTCCGCGACTATCAAGAATTTCGCGGGCAACAATATCAAGGATCTCTGCCATAAATATCTCTCCATTTGATTCTAGCGCATTATTAAGTTGCGCAGGTTTGTGTATGACACCAGAGCATCACAATAATAACTTTGTAAGTCTGGATATATATCTACTCTGAACAAGGCAGTAAAGGCTTGTTTCTATTCTTCTTCCAGACGCGAGACGGTCGGCGAGGATGCGGCTGCTGACAAGTCAGCAGCCGCATCCTCGCCGACCGTCTCGCGTCTGGTGATCACATACATGCTCGCGTTGACAAAAGCTTGCTTTGGTCGACGCGCATAAAGGGCAAGTTGTTCTTCTGGATCGGTGGAGTCGACCATCAATACAAATTGATAAGGCACATTCATCACCGAAGCATGAAGACGCACAGCAAGCTCGTTCAATTTGGCCTTTGAGCCAGGCACGCTTAAAAACAACCCAAGCGCGTTGTCGCGCGATGCCTCAAGAGGAGGCCCTACCTGTCGCAAGAGCGACTGCACGGACTCAAGCACATGAGCATGTAAGGTGGATTCTTCAACTTCTTCGGGATCGAAATAAAGGAGGTCCTGAAACCCTGTAATTTCGACAAATGGTCGTGATGGACCAAGACCATATGAGCCCGTGATCGTGGCAATGGCGCACTGTTGCTGATCGTAGATTGAGATATCACGCAGAGCAGCGATCACATCAGCCCAGAAAAAGAACCTCATGGGATACGTAGCATCACCAAGGAGGCTCACTTGAATTGTCTCCGAGGAGGTGGGCACCTCACGAAAGAGCGCAAACTGGGAAGAAGACATGAAGTTACTCGACGCGAGGATGAATCGCGAGCCATGCAGCCTGAGAAATGCGATCAAGAGGGGTAATCTTTTCAGATTTCAGTGCGACCTCCCAGGCCACAGACTTCTCAACGCTATCCTTTGAGGATTCTTCATCCTTGAGGTTGTAAATGTAGCTCACCACATACACATCATCAGAGTCGTCCTTGGGCTTGGATGACCACTTACACTGACGACTTGCTTTGCATTCCTTGAACGCCTCGGAGTTGGATGCCTGAGCTGTCAAAAGCCATTCCAGAGCCTCAACAATCTCACGCTGACCAAACATGGTTGCCATCGATTTACACTGATCGCGAAGTTTACGTGATGCGCACGCCTTTTTGGCTCCACCTGTCCAGTTCTTTCCTGGCTTGGCAGATGGATCGTAGGATTCAGGCATAATATCTGCGCGCTCGGTCTTGGCGAAGTCCTCACCAATACGCATCACATCCGCAGCCTGGAGGTTTGAAGCTTTGAGGGCCTTGGCCTGATAATCAAACTCAAACTCGGCGTAGGTTGGTTCCCCTGCCTCGACCCACTGGAAGTAGGCTTTAAAGAGCGTGCCGCGATCGTGCGCGATGGTCCAACCCAGGATAGAGTCACCCTCGGCGGATTCTTCGCGGTTTTCAAAGTGCATCAACAGCGCGCCGCTAAGCGTCAAACCAGATTCGAAGCGGTGACTTGCAAGCGCAGATACAACCTGTTTGTGCTTGTCATAGTAGTCATCCTCCACGGACTTGGTGGGGTCCATGGCCACACGTGCGAGCACGTTCTTGGGGACCACCTTGGCCTGCTTGAGGTCGACGAGCCAGGATGGGCCCACAATAATGTGCGCATCCTTGAACGCATAGGTCACAAGGTAGAACCACTCACCGTAATCGGTCTCGCCCCACCACTGCACTTGCCAGCCAAGCTTTTCTCGATTGCCAAGTTTGAGCGTGTTTTTGATGAAGTCCTCTCGCTCAAGCAACGTTGCCACAGGCACACGCTCGGTGGGCACGTCCTCATCCTTTTTCTTGGCCTTCTTTTTATCATCTTCAGCAGCCTGAACAGGCACAACGGCCTTCTTGACCTTGACCAGTTCAACGGCAGCCTGCCCCTGGATCGAGTAAGGGTTCACCTTCTCCTTGGGGGAGTTATCAATGATGACCTCTTTGACCACAGTGGTTTGTGTGCTCCCACCAAACGATACAAAGATAAAGATCCCCAAACCAACGATTGAGAGCACAATAATTGCGAGAACAATCTGAAGAATTTGCCTGGTTTCCATAATTCTCTGAAGCTAGAGTGCGCGAATATTGTGATTGGTGATGTGTCAGGAGGTTTGACACCAAAAGGAACGCATTCGGGCACATGCCAATGTATCAGACTCCATTTCGGAGGCTATCCTAACATACAAATGAAGTGCGATGTAGCAAGAAAGCAAGGAGGCATTCTGGACAGGGGCTCCACAGATAAACCTATCTCACTGCGCTCAATCCAGACGATAGATCTTGACGTTGTCAAACTTCACAGGAGCGCTCCAGTCGTTGAACGAAAAGCCTCTATGCTCTGCTCCCACCAGTGGCTTTTCATCAGGATAAGACATCACAAGCTCGCCATTTACAAACCATTTCAACGTACCATCAATACGTTCTGCGGCGAGTTTGTAGGTCTGCCCCTTGAGCGCACGTCTTGATTTTTGGGCCTTGCGATCCGAACCGTGCTCATCCAGACGCGCGATGACGTCGAGAGAGTTCTTCCAGCCACCGAAGATGACGACATAACCCGATGCGTGGACCTTGCCATCACCAAAGATCTCAAACTTCAGATCGCCATGGTCGCTGAGCGCGGTGGCATCAAACTCCACGCGCGCCTGATCGGGTAGTTGGCCTGTCCACCAAAGAGGATCGTTTTTAATATCCGATCCAACAAGTGCACCATCTTCAATGCGCCACTTTCCAGTGCCGCCCTCGCCTTCTCCACGCACCCAACTTGAGCCCAGTGTGGCGCGGTTAAAGTCATCTTCAAAGATCAGGGTCTTCCCATCGCCCTTGACGATCTCACGTGTCTGACATCCCATCAAGACACTCAACACGACCACAAACCAACCTGTCTTCACGCCTGTACTCACCGATCAATGCTCCTCTGGATTATTCTGTTGGGATAGTGCTGCCTTGTGCGCCGCCTTGATCTGCTCAAACTCATCAGGATCGATCTGCATCGTATTGGCCAACACATCGCGGGGTAATTTCCCCTGCTCACTTGCGCCCTGGCTGAGTTCGGCAGAGACCTGAACACTTGGAGACGATGATGTGCCTGGCTTGCGGTCAAAAGGATTGCTCTTTTGAGCAAGCGTTGATGGACGAGCAGGTTTACTTGATGCCACGGGTTTACGACCACCAAAGGGTGATTCGGCAGATTTGGAGGTCCCCTTGATACCACCCGAGAGTGGACGCGTGGCGCGTGGCGCTGCGGTCTTCTCTTTTTTGGGCGGTGTCTGATGTGCACTCTGCTGAGTCCCGCCCTCACCTGAAATCCCCTTACTCAGCGGTGGAACAGGTCGTGGTGCACGCGGAGGGGTGAGGTCCAAACGACGAGGCTTTTGAAGAGGGGCTGGCTTGGATGGAACCATGTTTGAAGGAGGTGGCGTAAGATCACCATCGATCACAGGCTCGGGCTCAAACGCCTCAATATCTTCACGCGAGAACTCTGTGGTCTTGCGCAGATCCTCATCATCGCTCTCCACCATGGAGCTTGCATACGATGGACTCTCTGTAATTTCATCAAGGCTTCCCTTTTGAGTCGCCTCAAACCCCCACATTTCATCAGCCACCGCAGCGGTAGCTGATGGAGCCTGGATCACAGGTTGTGAATCACTCATCGCACGCCCTGTCGGCGGAGAAACCCTCACGCTATGCGTTGATGTCACACCAATTTCCACATGAGGCTTGTTCACTGGAGGCTTGGTGTCCTCTTCCCAGGAGGCAGGATTAAACATCTCGCCCGCACCAATCATAAACTCAAGAGGCAATTGCCTGAGTTGACCAGCAAATACTTGAAGGAGGTTCCACAAAATCTTGACGGAGAGCTCAGATTCGTGGCGAAACAGGTCCATGAGTTGTTTACGCGAGAGCGTCACAAGCTTACAGGACTCCTTGGCCGTCAGATACACAGGTGACTCACGCGCATCAACAAAGCCAAGATCACCAATGTGATCGCCAGGATACAGCGTCTTGAGAATGCGACCATCAGGGGAGCAAACCTCAACCTCACCAAACAAAATCAAGGACAGGTTTGAGAGCTCCTCTCGCGGCTCCACAATGTGCATACCTGCCTGGAACTGCTTGAGCTCAATCAAACCTCGAATGTGGCCAAGTTCTTTTTGTGACAGGTAATCAAAGACAGGCGATTGCTTGAGCGCATCAAGCACAGAAGACTCCGCGCGCTCCGTCTCACCCACACTACGAGACACGCCTGGGAACACAATATTCACAAGAATGGCCGTGATATTGTCCTTCCCTCCAGCATCCACAGCAAAATCAATACAGTGTTCGGTCGCCGTGCGCACATCAGAAATACCGATCATCGACGCGATCTGCTCGTGTGATGTAAAATACCCGCTCAAGCCATCACTACAGATCAGAAAACGATCGCCAGCCTCAAGATCAAAGTCCGCCGCGTCAACCTCGACATGCTCACGCACTCCAATGGCGCGCGTCACGGCATTCTTGTTCGGCAAGTTCACAGGATCACCCTTACGGATCTTCCCCATACGCACCATCTCGTTATACAACGAATGGTCCTCTGTCATTTGATGAACATCGCCCTGTCTCAGGAGATAAATCCTGCTGTCGCCCACGTGTGCGATAAATGCACGTTGGTTGGTCAACAAAAGGACACAACAGGTGGTACCCATACCACGCTTGCTTTCATCCTCAAGCGCTGCCTCATACACACGCCTTGATGCGGTGCTCAGAGATTGCTCCAGCACGCCAAGAAGTTGTCTGCGCGCATCAAGATCATCAGGGGTCTGATGCACATACTCGATCAGCTCTCGCTGCTGTGACAGCTCCTCTCGCACAAGCTTGACACACATTGCGCTGGCAACTTCGCCAGCGGCATGTCCACCCATACCATCACACACCACGAACAAACGCAGTCGCTTGTCCACGAGGAAGTTATCCTCGTTATGGTCACGAACCCTCCCCACATCTGTAGAAGCCCAGAACTGAATATCCATGACTCACTCTATCTTCATGCCGTGAACTTACCTTGCATCCACGAACAACTCACTCTTCACTTGCGCCCTGGACCATGCTGACCTGTTTCAAAAAACCGAACAGAGAGGTCGCGTAGCCCCGTCATACCCACACTCCTACTAAAACGGAGGGGTATACCATCCAAGCTACACTGATGGCCCACCACACACAATAGTCTTGCCACACTTCAAACCATTATTGCCGCTTTTGCTCAACCTCAATGATGCTCGCTACCAACCCCATGTTCACGGTTTACAACCATCTCTTCGTCCATCTGCTGCACTGCAAACTGCCCAGAAGGACTTCGCATCACAAAGAACCTGAACAATGTCAACAAGATTGAAGCTGTAGGCACCGCTAACAACGCCCCCACAAGACCAAATGCACTCTCACCTGCCAACAACGCAAAGATCACGATCACGGGGTGGATATGAGCGCTTGTACCGATGATCTTGGGGTTCAAGATGTTAGCCTCTACGAAGTGAATGCCAAGAATCCACATCAACGCAAAGACACCTGTCATCAGCCCATCGGTCAAACCAAAGAGCACAATCGGTACAGTGGAGAGGATCGTACCAAAAATTGGAATTAGACTCAGCACGCCTGCCACCACCGCGAGCAACAAACTGAACTTGATATCAAGAATCACGAGCCCCACATATGTGAGCACGCCGTTAATCACACAAATCAACAACTGACCACGCACCACACCCGACAAGCCACGATCCATCTCCTTGAGCAAGTTGTCATAACTTTCATGATGCTCTCGAGGGATCAGGTTTCGGAAAAAGTTCATCACCGCATGCAAGTCAATGGTAATAAACGCCGCAACCATCAACGTCAGAATCAAGGCCACAAACGCCTGAATCACACCAACCACAAGCTCCTGAGCATAGGTAATCACAGAAGCAATTCGCGCGTTTGATGATGTCACAACTTCTTCCACAAGATCATTTAACCCCTGCTCAAGGTCCAACATCTCATGCAGCGTATGTTCGTTTTGCTCTGCATCCTGAGGAGACACCACTGGCTTTAACGCACCACGATGTGCTGACGCGGCCACCCGCCGTACACGCCAACCCGAACCCTCAAGATGCTCCACATCGACATCCACATCATTAAGATAGAAATCAAAGCCCCCACCCTTCACAGGCACCATCCTGAAGGATGGCTCCTCATTACCCACAGCATACCGCCAGCTTCCACCCACAAGCGAGAATGGCAAAGTCATGCTCTCCTCGGCCCTCTTGATAGCAGCCTTGGGGTAGTTAATCTTGAGGATGCGCTCCTCAAATCCTGGTTCTCCCACAACTTCGGCTGACACCTCGGGGGAGGATGCAAAGTTAATCAAGTCACGTGCAACAAAGCGTGCATGGGCCTCTTTTGCGCCCTGCTTACGCGCATGCTGAACCAGAAGGCTCGCTTCAAAAGCGGCCATGGAAGCCTCCACGGCAATATCGCGACGCGCCTCTGGCTCTTCCTGAATGTGTGGGTTAAGTGGTGGAATGTAGTCCTTGATGACGCGCTGAACACGCTCATTCATACGAGGCAGCTGCTCTGTGCGGAAAATCTTGACCTCCTCGGGCACAGTCTCACCAAAACGCACAATTTCAGAGACAAACCGAGGAATAATCAGAATCACGGAGGTTGTCACAACCCCAAAAAACACAAGGTAAACAAGGATCACAGCGAGCCAACGAGGGATTCCACGTGGGTCATCCTCAGTTTTACCTACTCGGCTTACAATCGGCTCCATCAAATACACAATGACAAGCGCGAGAATAAACGGGAGCAAGATCTCACGGAACAATGAGAACAAAATAAGCAGAAATATCAGCACCCCGATGGGGACGATGAACTTTCTCAACCTTGCTTTTAACGAGGTCTGTTGCATCGGGTCCGTGGCAACGCCCGCTGTCGCGACAGCGTTAAGCGCTCCTGTCGCCAGACGAGACAGACGTGAAGGAGGAAGCGTGTGGGACGTGGCCTGCTCGGTCGATGGCGACGGGGTCACATCACCAGCCTCATTGGGTTGCTCGCCTTCAGGCTCGGTTGCATTGCGTTGTTCACCCGATTCAGATTCAGACTTATCGCTCATCTTAACTTATTACCTTCAATAAAATATAAATCCCCACAAACATATCCCACAATGTTGCGCATACATCATGACAACATTCACACCTCATACACCCCCACCGCACCGAATACAACACAGACAACAAGGCGTCTGTGAAACATCCCGGCAAACATATCCCCCCACACTCAGGAACCCAGTCTAAATCTAATCGATGAGTGTACCAATGCGATCCCAGCGAATCCCATTGCCTGGATCAATGGACCACCAAATGATCGAAGCTCGCCCTTTGATGTTGTCCACAGGAACCTGTCCCCAGCAACGGCTGTCCGATGAGCTATCACGGTTATCGCCCATCACGAACACGTGACCGGGCTTGACCTTGATGGGGCCAAAGTTTTGATCGCGACCATCATACTGAATCACATACTCATGGCCATTGAGCTTCTGACTTTCCTGAAAGTTATGAGGAAACATAAAGTTCCCTGTGGTCTCCTTGCGCAGGAATGTTTGCTCCAAAGGCTCGCCATTGAGAATGATGTGATTCTTACGCAGCTCAACCGTGTCGCCCTCGGTACCGATCACACGCTTGATGAAGTCCTTTTCGTTCTCCAGGCTATCGCGATCAATGCACTCACGCTCCGAGGCTGGCTTGGCAGCGATATGCGCCTGAGCCTCCTTGATGGGAAACGTAAATACAATCACATCGCCATGATCAGGTTTGGCAAAGTGGACAAGGAAGTTCTTGGTCAATGGAACACGAATGCCATAGATGAACTTGTTTACAAACAGATGATCCCCAATAAGCAGTGTGGGGATCATGGAGCCTGTAGGAATCTTGAATGCCTCGATCACAAATGAACGGAGCACCAGCGCGAACATGATCGCAAGACCAATGCTCTCTGCATACTCGCGCCAGGTGCTCTTTTGTTCTGGACCAAGATGCTCATTGAGCATCTCATCACACTCGGTCATCAAGGTGTCGATCTTCTTGGCGTTGTTCTCCTTGATGGCATGACGCAAATCATTGAGGCGAGCTTGAATACGCTTGTAGACTTCATCAGAGATCTCTTTGTTTCCACGCTCCAGACGGCTCTGATTCTTGCGCACAAAGTCCTGTGCATCCTTGAGCCTCTGTTCATCTGATATGGTTTGAGTATCCACGCTACCAACCTGCTCGCTATCTCACTGGAGTAAACAATACATGGTGCACCAGTGTAATTCTATAAATCACGCTCATCAAAGACACTAATAAAACACCAGAGGGTTGCATACTTTGAGTGTGAATCAAACCACACTAAAGCTCAACCCTCATGGCACATGTTACGCAACCGACAAAGGTCCAACAAGTGCCATGCCTTGATAAATACAATTGTGTGACCCGACAATTACTCGTCCACACGCAACACGGCGAGGAACGCTTCCTGAGGAATCTCCACGCTGCCCACCTGCTTCATGCGCTTCTTGCCTGCTTTCTGCTTCTGCAACAATTTACGCTTTCGAGAAATATCACCACCATAACACTTGGCGGTCACATTCTTTCTGTAAGCACGCACAGTCTCTCGGGCAATCACCTTTGTACCAATTGCAGCTTGAAGTGCGACCTCAAAGAGCTGGCGAGGAATGATCTCGCGGAGCTTCTTCACAAGCGCCTTACCACGCTCGTAGGCAGAGTCCTTGTGGACAATAATGCTCAGCGCATCGACAGGATCGCCGTTCACGAGCACATCAAGTTTCACAAGATTTCCAGGGCGATAGCCGATCAACTCATAGTCAAGACTTGCGTAACCACGAGACACACTCTTGAGGCGGTCAAAGAAGTCAAACATCACCTCGTTCATCGGGATCTCATAGTCGAGCACGATGCGTGTGGGAGATGGCTGGTCAAAACGCACCTGAGTACCACGACGCTCCTGACACAACGCCAACACAGGACCAACATGCTCTGGTGGCACGTGCAGCGTAGCCTTAATGTATGGCTCCTCAATCACCTCGATCTCGGAGACAGGAGGAAGGTTACTTGGGTTCTCGACATTGATCATCTCACCTTCCTTGGTGTGTACATGGTACACCACCGATGGTGCTGTGGTGATGAGATCAAGGCGATATTCCCTCTCAAGACGCTCCTGAATGATCTCCATATGAAGGAGACCAAGGAAACCACACCTGAAACCAAAACCAAGCGCCTGACTTGTCTCGGGCTCAAAGGTAAAACTTGCATCGTTAAGCTTGAGCTTCTCAAGTGCATCGCGCAGATCGTCATATGCAGAGGAGTCAATCGGGAAGATACCAGCAAAGACCATGGGCTGAGCATCCTTGAAACCAGGAAGAGGCTCTTCAGCGACCTGCTCGGCAAGTGTCACGGTGTCACCCACGCGTGCCATCTTGATGTCCTTGATCATCGCCACGACAAAGCCAACCTCACCTGGACCAAGCTTATCCACAGACTTGGGGTAAGGCGCAAAGACACCCATCTCAATCAGAGAACTTGTGGCGCCACTGGCCATCCAGCGCACGTCCTGACCACGCTTGAGTTCACCCTCAACCACACGAATCAGGTTAATGACGCCCTTGTAAGGATCAAACCATGAATCAAACACCAGCGCGCGAAGTGGCTTGCTTGGATCGCCTGTGGGAGGTGGAACACGTTGCACCACAGCCTCAAGAACATCCTCAATGCCAATACCACTCTTGGCGCTTGTCAGCACTGCATCATCGCTATCAAGACCGATGACCTCTTCAATCTCTGCCTTGACACGCTCGGGCTCGGCAGCGGGGAGATCGATCTTGTTGAGCACAGGTACAATCTCAAGGTCCTGATCCACAGCAAGGTAGACGTTAGCCACCGTCTGAGCTTCGACACCCTGAGCTGCATCCACCACAAGAAGGGCACCTTCACAACAGGAGAGACTCCTTGAGACCTCGTAGCTAAAGTCCACGTGACCAGGGGTGTCAATCAGGTTCAACCTGTATGTCAATCCATCCTTGGCCTTGTAATCAAGACGCACGCTCTGAGCCTTGATTGTGATGCCGCGCTCACGCTCAATATCCATGGAGTCAAGGAACTGATCCTTCTTCTCACGGTCGGAGATCGCACCTGTAAATTCAAGGATACGGTCTGCGAGCGTGGACTTCCCATGATCGATGTGCGCGATGATGGAAAAGTTACGGATACGTTCCTGAGGGATTTGCTCTTTTTTCTTGCTCATAGCAACCTTATATATCGAAAGATCTGAAGTCTAAAAGTCACACCAGGTGAGTGTTGCGGCCCAATGACGCGTGGTGGCCACCAGTTGCTTCACACGACATGAACACTCTTCATCCTGATTTCAGCGAGGCCACGCCACCAACCTCCTTAACCGATTCTTACACAAATCACAACGAAACATGCACTTACTGGCCAGAATAGCCTCTTTGCCGCAGGGGCAGCCCTCATCGCCACACAAACATTGCTTTTTGTAAAAAGTTGACTACACTCTCTGACTGCTCAGATTCCGTCATGGACTTCCACTGTTGACCTGTTACATAATAACAGAATCACCTGACTTACCCATGCTGAATCACTTTACCATGGATCACGTCGGTTTTACTGACACTCTACATCGCGCACCGAGAACCACTCTGGAGCATGACTTATGCACACGACCCCCAAGAGCCCATCATCCACATTGACACCCGTTATGATGTGTCTCCTCATCCTCTCCTGCATCCCTTTTACAGCCTGCAAAAAAGAGCAGAAAAAAGAGGACAACGCGCTGGTGCTCAATGCTAGCCCCATGACACGCGAGGAGCGCACCGAGGATGGGCTCATTGTGCGCACTTACGATCACAATGACGATGGACTTGCCGAAGTCACACGCTACTTTGAAGAGATCCCCGACCCCGATGCGCCCGAAGATATCATCCGCCGCATGAAGAAGATGGACATCGACGTCAACTCCGATGGCAAGCTCAACGTCATTCGCTACTATGGCTTGACTGGCAAACTTGAAAAAGAACACCTCGATCAAGACCTCGACGGCGTCATTGATATCATCAGCTATTATGATGAAGGTGCTCTGACCAAGAAAGAAATCCTGAAGCCAAACAGCGACAAGGTTGATTACGTGCGCTACTACGCAAACAACCAACTTCTACGCGTTGAAAAAGACACCACCGGCGATGGCAAGATCGACTACTGGGAGTTCTACGAACAAGGCGCGCTGACACGTATCGGCTATGACTATAACGCAGATGGACGCGCAGACTCCTGGCAAGCTCGCTAGAACGTGCTCAAGAAGCATTACGCTCTAAACACAAAGGATCTCATCTTGCGCCCCTGGCTTTCGCGACAACTTCAGGCTCTCAAGGCTGACTTTGAATACACACCCGAGCAACCCTCCATGATCCATGGCTGGGTTGCTCTCATTCTTGCGCCCATTCTCCTCACACTTTACTACTACTATGGACGCTCCCACTTCTATAATCACAAACTTGCCTCGCTTGTAGAACCTGCCCTCGGGATCGCATCCCACCCCTACAAAGAACTCTTTCCCTTTGTCTACTGGGCACTGATAAGCGTCACAATTCGCCTGCTCATCCCCGCGCTTGCCATACGTTTTGTTCTGAAAGAAAAACTTGCGGACTATGGCTTCAGACTCTGGAAAAAAGGCCACGCCAAGATCTACCTCGGCATGTATGGCATCATGCTCCCCCTCCTCTTCTGGGCCAGCTCCCAACCTGACTTCATGAAGAAGTACCCCTTCTACAAGGGCGCAGATCAAAGCCTCGTACACTTCATCGTCTATGAACTTGCCTATGGTACACAGTTTGCCGCTCTTGAAGGCTTCTTTCGAGGATTCTTGCTCTTTGCCCTGTACAAGCGCTTTGGGCACCAGGCCATCCTGATCATGACCCTCCCCTACTGCATGATCCACTTTGGAAAACCTATCCCCGAAACACTTGGTTCCATCATTGCCGGTATCGTACTTGGCCACATGGCCCTCAAATCCAAATCATGGATTCCAGGCGCGCTACTACACTGGTCCATCGGATTCACCATGGACATCCTGTGTTTGTGGCAACGCGGAGCATAAACCTCGCACACAACAACCTTCCCTATCCCAACTAGCTTGTGGGAAGGTTGTATTGACCTGTAAAGCACGCATCACAAAAGTCATGACCCTGAACCGCGCGGTATAACCCCTCAAGCGACAGATATGCCAGCGACGCCACACCAATGCTCTGTTGAAGTTGCATGAGATCCGCTCTGGCCGCAGCAAGATCCTCAATGTCAGGTGTATCAATGCCATAATAACAAGGAGACACCACCGCTGGAGAAGCGATCCTCAGATGCACATCGTGGCATCCTGCCTCCTTCAATAACCTCACCACACCATGTGCGGTCGTACCCCTTACAAGCGAATCATCAATCACAACCACACGCTTGCCACGCACAAGCTCGCCATGAACCTGGAACTTCTGCCGCACCACATCACGCCGTTCCTCCTGTGTGGGCTCAATAAAACTTCGTCTGTGATCCTGACGCCGCACGATAGCCTCAATATAAGGAAGCCGCGCAGCCTGGGCATATCCTACAGCCGCAGGACAGCTACTAAAAGGCACGGCAAGCACCATATCCACGTCACTTATGGGCCGCTCCCGATAAAGCTCACGTCCCATGGCCTTGCGCACCTGCTCAACCTGGCGATCAAACACCGTGGAGGATTGATGTGAAAAATAAACCAGCTCAAATAAACAGCGCTGCGCAGAACGATTCTCATCCCTGTTCCACACCGTGGTCTGAGGTTGCTCCCCACGCACAAAGCGCACCCAACTTCCCACAGGAACTTCTTTGAATCCTGTCACATGAAATGACTCCAGCGCCACGCTCTCGCTGGCAATGACCCACCCCTGATGTGCCACATCTTGCCCATACACAAGCGGTCTCACGCCGTGCGCATCACGCAAAGCAAACTCGCCAAAATGCTCAGAAAAAAGCACCATACTGAACGCGCCACCAAGGCGATTCAAGCACGCGGATAACACCTCATGAAAATCATCCCCTTGTGTATAATGAATCAGATACAGCAGCAAAGCGCTGTCCACACGAGGCAACTCATGCTCAAAGTACTCAAGCTGCTCAAGCTCTGCAAAGAGCGCTTCTGCATTCACAATGTGGCCATTGTGCGCAAGCGCCAGCGTACCAAATCGAGTGTGTAAAACCAGAGGTTGTGCCGCGCTTAAATCAGCCACGCCAGAGGTTCTATACCGTGTATGTGCCAGCACATGATCTGCGCACTCACCTTGCTCCCCCCACTCCTGTTGCACACGCTGTTTAAGCTCACGTACAAGACCTGATGACTTGATACAGTCGATGATGTTTAAGGCATTCTTGCGAACCACACCCGACGCTTCCTGCCCCCTGTGTTGAAGGCTCTCCAGACCATCCAGTACGCGCGTCAACATGCCATGATGTGGGGCACCAGAGCTAATATATGCACAAATGCCACAGGCTTCATCAAGGAGGCCATGGCGTTCACTGTCTAACATATGCTCCTCGACATACGCCTGGACAACCCAAAAAAATCATCAGCATTTCGCGCACTTAAAGTGGACACCTCATCTTCATCAAGATCAAGAACCTCTGAAACTGACTGAACCACATGACGCAAGTCAGCAGGCTCCCCATGCTCCAGGTTAGTTTGTGTCACAGGACGATCGGGCGCATCTGTTTCAAGCATCCAACACTCAGGGAAGTGCGTGTACGCATCCTTGAGCGCACGCTTGATCTTCTTTTGACCCTTCCATGTCAGAGGAGTCCCAAAGGAGAATACGGCACCACATTCCTGAAGGGGTCGAATTAAAGATTCAGGGCCACTGTAGCCATGAAGTTGAAAGCCAAAAGGTGAAGGGTTATCACGCAAGATCGCAAGAAGATCGTCATGACATTTCACGGCGTGAATAATAGCGGGAAGCTCGTACTCTCTGGCCAGCGCAAGCTGGTGCAGAAACGCCTCTCTGTGTAAGGCGCGCTCAGCATTCGAGGAGGCGCGATAATAATCAAGCCCACACTCCCCAAGCGCGCACACGTGCGCAAACTGTGGCGTCGACTTGAGGGCAGAGAGTTTGGAGTCAAGGAGGGCCAGCCTGGTTTGAAGCGAGTGTCTGTCAGAATGCTCCGAGACAGCCCACGGATGCAATCCAGGAGCAATAAACACATGCACATCGGCGACAGAGTGGGACAGCAGCGCGACTTGTTTATCCATGTTTTCAGGACAATAGCCCGCACTCACAATAGCGCGAACACCCTGATGTGCGGCGCGCGCAAGGACCTGCTGTATGTCGCCACTGAGAGGATCAAAGTCCAGATGTGCATGTGCATCTATCATCTTACTGACCAGGCTTCATGCTCTCAACAAACGCGTTAAAACCCTCTTCCTGAGTGGAGATTGCTGCCTTGTCGCCAAGGAGTTTGAAGAAGAACAGACCCTTTGGAGCTTCAACAATGGCACCAAGCATACGTTGCTCGGACTTTGGGCCACCGCCCATCATCGCCGCACCTGCATCATAATTGCCTGACACATCCACAAGGTGAACCTTCATGCCATTGACTTCTTTCTGGCTTCGCTTTGCAGCATCGTTACTTGAGGAGCCATCAGCTTGCTTGAACTGACCCACCCAGCGATCGATGTTTGCCTCCACACCACCGCCGCCCTGAGCGCCGAAGAAAAAGATGGACATGACGCTTGGAGGCTCACCCTCTTTACCTGCCACATGATACTCGGCAAGTCGCATGGTGCTGGAAGGCTTGACCGCTCGCCAACCTTCAGGAGCAGTCCAGAGCAATGGACCTGCTGAACCAGGCGTTCCTGATGGCTTGTTGGCAGAGACAGGGAATTGAGGACGAGGAGCCTTATCAGAAGGACCAGGGGCAATGTTGTCCATTTGACCCACAGGAGGATGACTCGGTGGCATCTGCGCTCCTGAGGGGAGCTTACCTGCGCTCTGGCTTCGGGTGGCAGGCGCCACGACGCGATTCTCTGGAGCCTGTGATGTCGCCCCAGCTTCAGCACCAGGGGCCGAGGCGAATTCGTCTTTTTGACACCCACCCCACAGAAGAGACATTGCCAACACACCAAAAACAAGTTGTTTATTCATCACCGAAATACTCCTTCACATATCACGCGTTGAGCAGCCTGGGACACTCCCAGACCAGAACCAGATGCACACACATAGTACAAGTATACACCTCACGGCAAAAACAATTTAAGAACCATCACGCCTCGGTTCAGCTGCGAGAAAAAAACCACGCCATCATCATGTTGCATCAAGTTGTGGCGAGCATGGTCAAAACGATCTATAGTGCAGATCTGAACTCAGGTCAGGACAGCTTGTTTGTGTGTACATTAAGATGGATCACAAGACAGCATGAGCACCTGATAAAACCGAAGAAGCAAAAACACATACACCCAAAAGCACAGGTAGACTTTATCATGTCAGAGCTCGTTGTAGGCATCGATCTGGGGACATCCAACTCTGTTATCTCGGTTCTTCTTGAGGGCCAACCGATCGTGATTCCCGATCAGGAAGGTAATCGTGTTCACCCATCCATTGTGTATTTCTTTGAAGATGGACGCACTGCGCTGGGTAACATGGCCAGAAGCTACCGACTGCAAGACCCATTGAATACGATCTATTCAGCCAAGCGTCTTATTGGTCGCCCTTATGACAGCCCTGATCTCAAGGTATTGATTGGTTCCTACCCCTACCCGATTGTACCCTCACAAGATAATGCGCCGCGTATTCAGGTCAGGCAAACGTTGCACCCACCAGAAGGTATTGGTGCACGCATCCTTTTCTATCTCAAGGAGCTTGCACAGAATTATCTTGGACAGGAAGTCTCCAAGGCTGTGATCACAGTGCCCGCAAACTTTGATGAGGGTCAGCGCCGAGCCACAAAGCGTGCAGGAGAAATGGCAGGACTTGAAGTATTACGCCTGGTCAACGAGCCCACCGCAGCAGCGCTTGCGTATGGTTATGGACAGGGCCGCCGTGAGAAGGTCGCCATTTATGACTTTGGTGGTGGTACGTTTGATATCACCATTCTTGAGCTCCGCGATAACGTGTTTGAGGTGCTCTCCACCGCGGGCAACAGTTACCTTGGCGGTGATGATTTTGACGACCGTCTTGTGGCGAGCATGTTGACTGCCTTTGAAAAGCAGTATGGCTTTGACCTGAGCGGTGATGAGATCATTCGTCAGCGACTCAAGGCGATTTCTCAGGATATCAAGCACGCACTCACAACGCAGGAAGCCGTGACCACACGTGTCACCGAGTATGTGCCAGGAAGTTTGACCGAGCTTGAGCTTGAGTTCTCACTATCACGAGAGGCGTTTAACCGACGCACAGTGGACATTGTAGACCAGAGCTTGAGGACATGTGAGGAAGCGCTCAATGTGGCTCAACTTCAACGCGGACAGATCGACCACCTTGTCCTGGTGGGAGGCACCACGCGCGTGCCCATTGTACAGGAACGCACCCAACAGTTCTTTAACAAACGCGCTGTGTCAGGAATCAACCCTGATGAGGTTGTCTCCATTGGTGCGGCCATCTTTGGCGCATCGCTTGTAGCTCCTACAGTAAGCCCGAACATGCATGGCGGCTCCATCAACTTCTCACAAGCAGCATCTGGAGATGATGCCTGGATGAATAACCTTGACAGTGGTGGACCACCTCCCGTACCTCAAGCAGGAGGACATCATCAGGCCGCGCCTCAACATCATGGACCTCTCCTGATCGATGTGACTCCACACGCGCTTGGTGTGGCCACCGTGGGTGGTGTGATGGACATCATCATTGAGCGAAATGGCCAGCTTCCACTTGAGCGTTCGCGCTACTTCTCAACCTCACGCGATGATCAGACACGCGTTGTGCTCCCGATCTATGCAGGTAATTCGCGACGCATCGAGGAGAACCATCTTCTGGGTGTGCTTGAGTTGGAGGATATTCCCCCTGGACCAAGGGAAGATGTCAGCATTGAGGTGACCTTTGAGGTGAACACAAACTCAATGCTCAGCATTCGCGCCACTGACATGCGTACAGGTCGTGCACAGGCAGCACACCTCTCCATTGCAGGTGAAATGGTGGGTGGTGAAGATGCCTCTTATGATGCCACAAACTTGCTGATGTAAACCTGCACCTGACGCGTTCAGATACACATCATATACGCCTGGGGAGAAGGCAAAGATCGTCAGAGGATGCTCGACATTTCTTTGCCTTCTCCCCTATAACCCTGTTGCCTACGACAGGCATCTCGGTTATATGCAAGGGTTGAATCAGTATTCATTTCTGATTCCCACCGTGGTGGACATGTCACATGTGCGCCAAAGACTTAGCAAAAATTTTCTCCGGCATCAGGGCAGGAATTAAACAACACGCCTTCCTGAATGCCGCACACACCGAGCATTAAGCTACGGAGACTACATCGTGAACAGTTTTGTTGATATTTCATTTAGCTGGCAGATCTTCCGCGCTGTTATCCTTCTCATCGTTTTGGCGGGATTTGCACGCGCAGGTTGGATTGTATACTGGCTTTTGCGTTACGTCGCATGGGGAGAAGGTACGCTCAAACTTGATCAAGTAGGCGAACGAATCAAAGGATTCCTTGTCAACGTGATTGGCCAGAAGCGCGTGATCGCCGAACCCGCAGGTTGGCTTCACCTCTTCATCTTCTGGGGCTTCCTCGCCCTTCAGATCGAGACCGTGGAGTACATGATCCGTGGTGCCTTCTGGCACTTCCACTTCAGCTCCATCATTGGTCAAAACGCATACAATGCCATACTGTTCTTCCAGGATGTGATCGCAGGCATCATCATTGTCGCGCTCACCATCGCCACGATTCGTCGCTTTGTGCTCAAGCCCAAGCACGTTGTTGTCAGCACCGATGCGCTTGTCATCTCCCTGCTGATTGGTGGACTGATGATCACCAAATTCTGGGCCAATGGCGCAGAGATCGCGTTCACGGTCAACTCTCTTGATATGAGCAACATCGCACCTGGTGCATTTGAAACCCTTGGACATGATCCTCGCTTCACACCTATCGCGCTTCTTCACGCCAAGTTCATTCGCGCCATTGGTGGCGACATCAACACCGATGGATTCTACTGGATTCACCACTCCATGTTCGCGGCCCACCTTCTGATCGTGGCGTTCTTCTCCAACTACATTCCTCTTGGCAAGCACCTCCACCTTGTGGGCGCCATGCCAAATATCTTCTTCCGTAAGCTTGAGCCTACTGGCGCAGTCTTCCCCATCGACATGGAAGATGAAAACGCTGAAACCTTCGGTGTGGGCCATGTGGAAGAGCTCAACTGGAAGCAGCTCCTCAACACCTACGCCTGTACAGAGTGTGGTCGTTGTGAGCACTACTGCCCCGCATACAACACAGGTAAACCCTTGAACCCCATGATGATTATTCACAAGGTCAAGGATCAACTTCGTGAAAAGGGCGCTTACACCATCAAGGAAAAAGGCGAGAACCCCGAAGAGAAGTTTGAAATGCTGACAGGCTCCGTGATTACACGTGAGGAGCTCTGGAGCTGTACAACATGTGGTGCATGTGTGGCCAACTGTCCTGTGTTCATTGAACACGTCGACACCATCATCGATATGCGTCGCTACCTTGCGCTCATGGAGTCCGACTTCTCCCCCGAGATCGCACGTACATTCCGTAATATGGAGAGCAACTCCAACCCATGGGGCATCTCCTCATCCTACCGCTCTGACTGGGCTGATGAGCTTGAGATTCCTCTCCTCAGCGAGCTTGATGAAGCTCCCGAGTACCTCTTCTGGGTTGGTTGTGCTGGTTCCTTTGATGACCGTCAGAAAAAGGTCTCCAAGGCGTTCGCACGCGTCCTTCGTCAGGCAGGCGTCTCCTTTGCTATCCTCGGTAACGAAGAAAGCTGTACAGGTGACCCCGCACGTCGTCTTGGTAACGAGTACCTCTACTGGATGCTCGCCACGACCAACATTGAAGTCCTGAACAGCTACAATGTCACCAAGATCGTGACCACCTGTCCTCACTGCTTCCATACCATCGGTAAGGAATATCCTCAGCTTGGCGGACACTACGAAGTCATCCACCACACCGAGCTTCTTAACGACCTCATCGCCACAAACCGCATCAAACTCCGTGGCACAGGTCATATGAAGGTCACCTACCATGACTCCTGCTACGCAAACCGCTGGGCAAACGAGTACGACAACGCGCGTAACACACTCAGCGCCGTGCCTGGTGTGGAACTCGTAGAGATGGAACTCAACAAGAAGCAATCCTTCTGCTGTGGTGCAGGTGGTGGTCGTATGTGGATGGAAGAGCACATTGGTAAACGCGTCAACATCGAGCGTACCGACCAGGCTCTTGCCACAAGCCCCGATGCCATCGCTGTCGGTTGCCCCTTCTGTTTGACCATGTTTGATGATAACCT